>QHXD01000652.1:0-2249 GCA_003223895.1 Acidobacteriota bacterium | reverse complement strand
AGGAAACACAACGCGGCCTCCTTCCGCAGACCTTGCCGAAGATGCAAAACCTGAGCATCCACGCCTTCTCGAAGCCCACGCGGTACGTTGGCGGTGATTTTTACGACTTCCTCAAGCTGGAGACGGGAGAATTGTTCGGCGTGCTGGCAGACGTGTCGGGCAAAGGAATCTCGGCTTCCCTGCTGAGTTCGATGCTCCTTGGCTGCCTCCAGATGCAGCTCCGGGCCGGCCTGCGGGTCGATGAGGCTGTCAACCGATTGAATCGGTTTCTTTGCGAAAAATCCTCCTCGGGCCGCTTTGTAACAATGTTTTTGCTTACGCTGAACTCGGAAGGTCGGGGAAAATATATCAGTGCGGGACACAATCCCAGTTACTTGTTCCGGGCTGCAAAGCAAGAAATCGAAGAGCTTGCATCCAATAACATGATCGTCGGGGCATTCTCCTATGCCTCGTACCAACCGGATAGTCTCCAACTCGAAAAGGGTGATGTTCTCGTGGTCTACTCCGACGGACTGACCGAAGCGGAGAATCCCCAGGACGAAATGTTGGGAGAAGAGCGCGTAAAAAACGTGATTCGACGGGAGGCGCCATCCGGGTCCAAGCATCTGGAGCAGAAATTGCTAGAAACCATTCAGCGTTTTACTGGTGGACGGTCCCAGACCGACGATATCACTCTAATGATCATCGAAAGGGTTTGAAAGCGAGTATCCCCGTGGTAAAAGTATTATATAGGTAAAGGATGACAGATTAACTTATGGATACGAGGGTAACCTGTTCGGCCAGCGCGCTTCTTGATACCTGGTCGGCACACGATTGGACCGAAGGCTTACAGCTCGAAACTCGGGAGGACATGGACCGGCTTGTCGTCCGAACCGAAAACAGCACTTATGAGATCACAGTCATCTCCGCCCGCGCCGGTGAAATCCTCATTCGGGGCGGCCGTTTCTTCCCGGAATTTACTCCCGCCCGGCTCGCCGGGAGTTCGCTCGGTGGCAGCTTCCTGAAGCTTCGAGGCATCTACGTCGGATTCAATCTCGAAGTCCATTTCGATCGCCGCTTGATCATCACCAGCCGCGTCCGCCAGATTTCCATCGCCGCATAATCGCGACCAATAAAAAGCCGCGAATCACGCTGATGCAGTGCCGTAATTCGCGGCTGTCAATACTTTCCGGGACCCTGGTCATCCTTCTCTCCCCTCACCCCCTGTGAGAACGAGACATCAATGAACGCCGAGTCCCGGAAACTTGTAAGAAACCAATAATATGCAATAAGGGGACCACAACGCCGGCGTGTTGAATCAATACGTTACAGGGGGAAAAACATCGAGAAATTCCGAAATCAGAATTGTATTTACGAATCTTCGGAAAAATGGGTGTGCGGCCCTATCTTCTTATTCCCGCGACGCGCTCGTAGACCTCCAAGTATTTCTTAGCTGATTCCGTCCAGCTGAAATCCTCGCGCATTCCATTCAGCATCAGCCGCCGCCATTGTTCGCGGTCGGGCCATAGGGCGAGAGCGCGATTGACGGCTTCCTTGAACTCGTCGGGATCGTAAGCCCGAAAGCGGAAGCCTGTGCCCTGGCCGGTCGCCGGGTCGTATTCACGCACCGTATCCGCCAGTCCTCCAGTGGCGCGAACGATGGGGACCGTCCCGTATCGCAGACTGTACATCTGGTTCAGGCCGCACGGCTCGTACTTTGATGGCATGAGGAACATATCCGCTCCGGCCTCGGTGAGGTGGGCGCTTCCATTGTCGAATTCGAATCGAATGCCGGCCTTGCCGCGATGGCGTTCGATGATGCTGCGGAGATACGCTTCCGTCTCCTTGTTTCCGCTTCCGAGCAGGGCGAAATAGAGATCCTTTGAAAGCAGATGGTCCAGGATACTGACGAGAAGGTCGAAGCCTTTTTGGACATCGATGCGGGAAATCATCGCCAGGACCGGCCAATCCAGATGGGTCGCATCCAATTCAAATTTCTTCAGCAGCGCTTTTTTGTTCTCGAGCTTTCCCGACAGGTCGGCAGGGCTGTACGTGGCGGCCATCAGGTTGTCCGTCTGCGGATTCCAGAGCGAATCGTCGATACCATTGAGAATACCGATCAGGCTGCTCGATCGAGCGCGAAGGACGCCTTCGAGACCATAGCCGAATTCTCTGCTTTCCTGGATCTCGCGAGCGTAGGTCGGGCTGACGGTTGTAATGCGATCGGAATAGGTGATCCCTACCTTCATGAAGTTCAACAAGCCGTAAAA
>QHXD01000659.1 GCA_003223895.1 Acidobacteriota bacterium | reverse complement strand
AGTAGATGCCCAGGGGGATGGAAATCAAGTAGGCCAGCAGAAGAGAAATCCCACTGAGCATCACAGAGATGGGAACTCGCTCCTTCAGTTTGTCAATGATGCGGCGATGGTCACGAAGCGATACACCGAAATCCAAAGTGAGGATTCGTTTGAGCCACCGCCAATATTGGACATGCAAAGGCTCGTCCAAACCATAGAGCGCCCGGGTTTCCTGGATAATTTGTGCAGCTAACGCCTGGTCTCCGATTGCACGTGAGCCTTCTCCCGCGCTCAACTCTGCCGGATCGCCGGGCGCCAGGTGAATAATGACGAACGAAATGATCGAGATTCCCAGCAAAGTGGGAACAATCAACAGGAGACGTTTAACAAAATAGCTAGGCATCCCCTGGGGTCCTGAGTCTGCGAGAGGAGGTTTTGAAATTGGACGAATCAAGAATTAGCCGCGAATTACGCAGATTACGCGAATGGGGCGCAAAAACAATTCTTGATGCGCCCCATTCGCGTAATCTGCGTAATTCGCGGCTAATTCTTGATTCGTCCAATTTCAAAATCACTAGGGAGCGGGTGTTGCCCCGTACTTCTGCAAGCCTTTCGGCACGAACCACGAACTCAAGTCGTAGCCGGGCCGAAGCGGCCACCATGTCACATTTTGGAATCTCTTGCTGTAGGCAGCGCCTTCCTCCTGATAGTACAGGAATGTGTACGGCTGTTCTTCGTGAATCAGCTCCTGCCATCGCCAGTAGATTTGCGTTCTCTTTGCGTCGTCAAACTCCAGGCGGGCCTGCTCAATCATCCGATCCGATTCTGCGTTCTTGAAATTGACGTAATTGGATCCACCATTCAAGGCAGAGCTGGAGTGCCAGACCTGATACGGATCCTGAGTCAGATCCACGCTCCAGCCGAGGCTGCTGGCGTCGAACTGGTGCTCTTTGAGCGCATTCTGCATCACGTTAAATTCGACGATCCGCTCCGTCATTTCGATCCCGGCCTTACGGAATTCGTCTCGCAGAATCGGCAACAGCTGTGGAAGGAGCGTACTATTGTTCGCGCCCAGGAATTCGAACTTGAATTTCGCTCCATCCTTGTCGCGGACACCATCACCGTCGTGATCTTTCCAACCCGCTTCGTCGAGCAGTTCGGCGGCGCGCTTGGGATCGTATGGCAAGGGTTTGATGTTAGTGTTGAAGTCTCTGGAGTTCGGATTGAGTGGGCCTACACCGATTCTGCCGAGACCGTACCGAACCTTGTCGATCAGGGTCTGCCTGTCCACCAGCATTGTCAAAGCCTGGCGCACCCGCTTGTCTTTAAAGAATGGCCGGTCCTCATTCCATCCGATGAAGAAATAGCCTGGAATAGAGTACTTCGTCTTCATAAACTGCCCGTCGAATGCCGGGCCGCTCGTTTGTTGGGCATATTGCACGGGTAAAAGGCGCCCCATGAGGTCGACTTCACCGGCCTTCAGTGCCGTCAATGCGGCGGGATAGTCGCCGATTATGCGAATAACAATCTTGTCCAGATATCCCTTTTGCCCCCAATAATTGTCATTTCTCGCAAGGACAATTTCTCTGCCGGTATCCCACTTTTCAAACTTGTAGGGACCGGTTCCAATCGGGGCTCGATTTGCCGGGTGATTGTTGAACTGCTCCCCGAACTTCTTGATTTTGGGATCAGTCTTTCCTTTCGGTCCAATGATGTCTTTGAAACCAAACCCATCGAGCAGCCCATCCGGATCAAACACATGCATGGGAAGGATTGCGAGAATATTGACCAGATTGAATTGATTGAAGACGTTCGCCTTGGACATCTGAAATCGTATTGTGCGCCCTTCAAGTTGAACATCTTTGAGATCGGTCAGGTAGGTTCGATATATCGCCGAGTCTACAGACGGACACATGGCGGCTTTGAATGTAAAAAGAATGTCTTCACCAGTGAATGGCTGGCCATCGTGCCACTTCACTCCCTCGCGGACTTTAAATGTGTACGTCAGATGGTCCGCCGAAACCTCAGGAGGCCCTTCCACCAGCAAACCGTTCGTCATCGACCAGGTCTTCGGATCATAGTTCATCAGGTACTCATAAACTTGTGAACTGTTCACGCCGTATAGTACGTAACCTGAAAGAGCTGACCGGTTCAGAAGCGGATTCAGAACATCCGGTTCGGCCTCATACCGAACGACGGCCCAGTCGCCCTGGACCGGAGGGCCGCCGGCGGCACCCTTGTCCGAGGGCTTGTTTGGCCGGCTGCAGCCGAGCAGAAAGGTGAGGGAAATCAAAGAAAGAGCTAGTGTCCGACGCATCGAATGGTCTCCAAGTCTTTGAATAATCAAGTATCAAGCATTATGACACGGCGCCATTAGAGACAATCGGCTTTTGTCAACTGTTACTTTAAGCCTATTCCCACTTCACAAGGTCGCCGCTGTAAACCTCTTCCACGCGGCCGTCTGTTTGTTCGATACGGAGAGCGCCGAGAGGATTCAAGCCACGCGTCACGCCGGCTATCTTCCGGACTCCATCGTGAATCTCGATCTTTCGACCCTGGGCAAAGCTCGAGAGACGTGTCCACTGATCAATGATGGTTCGAGGACCTTTTCGTTCGAATGCCATATAAAGACGTTCGAACTCTTCCAGGAACTCGAGCAGAATCTCCAGGCGTGATTGGATTCTGCCTGAAGCGATGCGCAGCGATGTCGCCCGTCCGGCAATCTCTTCCGGCAGGCTTTCGTGATTCACGTTCACGCCCACGCCGATGATCATGGTCCGGACGAGGTCCACTTCAGCTTGAATCTCGGAAAGTATTCCGCACATCTTCTTACCATCGATCAGAAGGTCGTTCGGCCACTTGATATCGACATCGAGGCGCGTGTCGCGCTCAATAGCGTTGTGCATGGCTACCGCTGTGCCCAGAGTAAACAGCGGCGCGAGGCTCGGCGGCGCCTTTGGAAAAAGGACCATGGAGAAATAGAGTCCGGCTTCGCGCTCCGAATGCCAGCTGCGTCCGAGCCGTCCCCTTCCTTCGGTCTGAGCTTCTGCGATGATAAGGGTGCCTTCGGTAACTTTTCGGCCATGAGCCAGAAGCCGCGCTGCAAATGCGTTCGTCGAATCCACCCTGTAGAAGTGGTAGAGATTCCTGCCGATCT
>QHXD01000660.1 GCA_003223895.1 Acidobacteriota bacterium | reverse complement strand
CTCTTCCATCGACAGCTCATATCGTTTGTCCAGTTGATCTTTGATTCCGAGCGCACGTACGCGTTGCTGCGCGTCCTTCGTGACGATGCCGCTGAAGAACTCGGAACAGCAGCCGGACCCGTAAGAAAAACAACCAACTCTCTGAGGCGTGTGGAAATCACCGTGGTCGATCGTGCTGAGCAGCGACAGCGAGGCGGTCGCCCCCATGATGTTGCCCACGCGCTGACAATAGGTGATGCCAGGCATCACGCGACGCTCAAAATCCGCTTCAATCTCTTTCGGATTCGCCTTGACCATTTTGCGCATCATGTCGCGATGCGCTCCCTTGACCATGCCTCCGAAAGGAGTGTGCATGGCCAGATAGCCGAAGGTAGTGGCGAAGTTCGCACCCTCCACACGCTTCTTGTACTCCAGAAAAGTGTTCTCGCAGCAATCCAGGTAGGAAAGCAGCGACAGATCGGAATCGCCCGCCTCACTGTCGGGAACGGGCCGGCAAGTATCCATCACCTCATAACCATAATAGCCATTAGCGCCAACATCGACCTGGAATACGTAAGGCGTTTCGCTGACGATCATCGCCACTGCCCCGGCTCCGCCACTGGGCTCGAGAAACGACCAGTCCTGCGTCAGCGCATCTCCGCCCTCCACTGTCATGAAGCGCGAAACGTCGGTTGCGACCACCAATACCTTGGCCCCCGGCGAAGCTTGAGACAAAACGAAGTTGAACGCCGTCTGCAACCCGGCGACACCGGAATAGCAGGCATTTTTAAGTTCGAACAACCGGCAGTTACGATTCAAGCCCAGGAGCTTGTGAAAATACGTACTCATCGACTTGCCAAAATCGAAGGCCGATTCCGTACAACTAATAACCATCTCGATCCGGTCCTTTTCGTCCGGACTCATGGCGTCGATCAGCGGCCTGGCTGCGTTCACACCGAAGGTGATCGGGTCTTCATAAGGCAGCGGGACGGTTTTTTCTTTCATCAGCAAGTTCGCAAATCGCGTCATATCCAACCTGCGATGTCTGGCCAGCTTTTCTACATTGATGTAGGCGGTCCCCGCGAAAGAGTTTATCGCCTCGATCCCCACTGCACTCATATGGTCTCCTTTTAGATCTTGCTCTCAACGATTGCGCGTGCCGCTGCCGCAAACTTATCCTTATCCGAAAAATGCAAATAGATATTGTCTCGCCGCAACTGTGACATCCTCCGGCCCGGCGGTTGCCCGTACGAATGACCCGGGAAGATGCGCGTGTCCGGCTCGAGCCGGCTTTTCAGATGCTGGAGGCTCGCAAACATGGCGTGGGCGGCCTGCGTATCGGGGCAGATACCACAACCCTCGGCAAACAGAACGTCGCCCGTGAACAGGTTTTCCCCTATCAAATAACACGTGCTGCCCGGTGTGTGGCCGGGCGTGACTATGGGTTCAATCTGCATTTGCCCAAGCGTCCATGGGCTTCCATCGATGCCGATCAATTGTCTGGCGCTGAACCCGGACGCCGCTATTTCTACTTTCGACATCCAGATCGGACAGCCGTATCTCTCTGCCAGCGGCTTGCTCAGATGGATATGATCGGGATGGGAATGCGTCAGCAGGATGCCGCTCAGTCTGGCCTGCGTATCCGCCAAAGCCTGATCAATTTTTTCGATTTCCCAGGCCGGATCCACGATCACCGCCTGAAGGCTGCCGCGATCAACCACAAGATAGTTATAGTTCTTCATGTAGTGATGGCGCATCTCCAGCACAACGACTAGCGGCATGAGTTCATGGCTCATCCGATGGCCACCTCGGACAGTTCGAGGGAATGATTACTCAGCAGCGGCCTGGCGAGCGGTCTGAGGTACAGGTTCTTGAATTTGATCAACACCTCTCCACTTTCACTCAACAGTCGAATGTTGAACTTTGTGACGCCGGCGCGATTCTGCGTATGCGCGTCAGAGCATTCCGCATACGCATAGCACGTCTGAGGCACGGGTCTGATGATATCGATCTCATCCAGTGCAAAAGGCAGGTAGGGCGTCCGCGGTGCCAGACTTCCGACCAGGCCGGCGGCTGTCTGCAAGGCGCCGTCGATCAGACTGGGATGAAGAATATATTGACCAAAATCACCTTTCAGATGCTCCGCTATTTTCAGCTTCGACAGAGCAAAGGAACCGTTGACGTAAAGCTCCTGGATGGTTTGGAAGGAAGGCCCGTAATGCAGGCCGTATTCTCTGAACTTATCGTAACAGGCTGCACCATCTTCAGGTCCTGCACATTGCGCTTTCAGTGCTTGAAGCGGAATGCGATCCTCGGCATCGGCTGGATCCGCCGATCCGTTCCCGAAAGCCAGCCTTCCTTCTGAATGAACGATTGTTTCGTTTTCGTCATCAAATGACGAAATCACATACTCGACGCTGTCCCCCGTTTGTCTCAACACGGTCTGAAGCGCTTGCGCGCCGGTCCGGAAACTCAACGGGTGGATCCAAACGATATCCTTGATCTTGCGCACTCTTTGCTCGCTGGCGGTATTTGCCGAGATGCACGCCATCTCCAGGAACCCGGCTCCCGGGAAAATGCTCTCTTCGTGCACCTTATGATCGACCGCATAAAATGCGGTGTCCGACAGCGATGAACTGAAACTGACTTCCTTCAAAGTAGAGGAGTTGTAGGCGATCAATGGATGGAGTTGAGCGCTGGGAGCGGCCGGCCTTTCGGTGGCCATTTCCGGAACTACGGAGTCCGACATCCAGTATCTCTCGCGAGCAAACGGATAAGTAGGCAGACTGATCCGGCGAGGTGTCTTTCGAGAATACAGACTCTCCCAGTCCACTTCTTCGCCTGCAGCCCACATCGAAGCGAGCTCGATCAGGCTTTGCTCTCCCGTAGCTGTCTTTGCAAGCTTCGAGGACGACTTCGTCCGGCGCGTGCCGAGACTGCCGCGATAAGTGTTGGCCGCAGATCCCCCTTTGCTCCAGTCGCCCAGCCGATCGATGAGTTCAGTCAGTTCCGAAACAACAATCGCCAACCTCTCTTCCATCGCTTCTCTGCCAACCTGGAGGGTATAGCACAGGCTCGCAAGATCGATACCCTGTTCACCTCGCAAATGAGTGAGCAGGCGATCGACGTACTCCCGAAGCCGATCCTCATTCCTGGCGGAGAGTGTGAACACATAGGGACCGGCTTCCTGCCAGTCGCCCGAGGCGCTCGGCTTTTCGTATTCCTCCATGACCACGCACGCGTTCACTCCTCCCGCGCCGAATGAGTTGATGAGAGCGCGCCGCGGATGAACAGAAGGCGATGTCCATTCGGACAGTCCATGTTGCAGATAAAACGGCGACTCCTTGAATTCGATGTTGGGGTTCGGCTCGTCAGAATGGATGGAAGGAGCCAGTTGTCGATGCTCCATTTGAAGGATGACCTTCGCCAGGCCGGCAACTCCTGCCGCGGATTCCGAATGCCCGATATTGGCCTTGACCGAACCGATCGGACAGAATTGCTTTTTCGTCGTCTGTTTTCGAAACGCCTGAGTTAGCGCGGCGATTTCGATGCTGTCGCCCAGCTGGGTTCCCGTGCCATGACCTTCGACATAGCCAATAGTTTCAGGATGAATATGCGCCTTCTCGAGGGTACGGCTGATCAGACTCGCTTGAGCATTTGGGTTAGGAGCGGAATATCCATGCGACCGGCCACTATGGTCGAACGCGCTTGCCTGAATGACGGCGTAAATATGATCCCGATCGTCGATCGCTTTGCGGAGCGGTTTGAGTACCAGAGTTCCCACTCCCTCTCCGGGAACGAACCCGTCGTCACCGCCGCCGTAGCTGTGAGTCTTTCCGTCGAGCGAAAGCATGCGTCTCTGGCACAGCGATTCGTATTTCGCGGGATGCAAATACAAGTTGACGCCGCCCGCGATCGCGAGCTGGCATTCGCGATTTCGCAGGCTTTCGCAGGCGAGATGGATCGCAACCAATGAAGAAGAACAGGCTGTGTCAACGGGCAGGCTGGGTCCGTTGAAATCGAAGAAATAAGAAACACGGTTCGCGATGGACCAGGGCAGGGCGGTGGGACAAACAAAGTTCCCTCGGGTACGTTCTTCGGGCGCCCATAAATGATAGGAGTTGGTGGTAACGCCGACAAAGACGCCCACGTCCGCGCTTCCGCCTTTGGGAAAGCGCGTTCTCAAGCGGCCTCTCGTGTATCCAGCGTCTTCGATGGCAGCCCACACCGATTCCAGGAACAGACGCTCCTGGGGATCGATCAGTTTCGCTTCCGCACTGGAAATC
>QHXD01000149.1 GCA_003223895.1 Acidobacteriota bacterium | reverse complement strand
CAGCGCACACAAAATCGAAATGCCACCACGCAAACCACTCGCATGTCGACCGCTCTCGAGCGCAGCGGAGATTTGTCCGCGGCACGAAACACGTTGGGGCCCGTTCAGATTTTCGATCCGGTCAGTGGTGTGTCATTTCCCGGGAACCTGATTCCCCAAAGCCGCATCACGCCTGAAGCCAGGGCCCTGTTGGGCCTGTATCCACTTCCCAACTTCGACGGGAACGCGGGTTACAACTATCAGATACCGATCATCGACATCACGCATCAGGACAGTGTGCAATCGCGCTTCAACAAGGTTGTGAATCAAAAGAATCAGTTTGCCGGAAACTTCGATTACCAGAGCACGCGTTCAGACAATCCAAATCTGTTCAACTTTCTGGACACCACTGAAAGCCACGGTATCAATGCTGCTTTCGGCTGGACGTACCGCCCGGTTCCAAGGTTTTCCGCAACCTTCAGGTACCAGTTCAGCCGCCTTGCCACGCGCACGACTCCATTCTTTGCGAATCGCCTGAATGTTTCCGGCCAGGCCGGAATTTCAGGGAACAACCAGGAACCCGTGAACTGGGGCCCGCCGAGTCTCACTTTCTCGGGTGGCATTGCATCGCTTTCCGACTCGCAATATTCATTCAATCGGAATCAGACGAGCAGCATTTCATACAGCAGCTTCTGGAATCGGGGGCGGCACAACCTTACGTTTGGAGCCGACTATCGCCGGGTGCAGTTCAATGTCCTGTCCCAGCAGGATGCGCGCGGCAGCTTTGCCTTTACAGGGGAGGGCGCCGGGTCCGATTTTGCCGACTTCCTTCTCGGTACGCCCGATACAAGCTCGATTGCCTTTGGCAATGCCGACAAATACTTTCGCCAATCGGTCTCCGATGCTTTCGTCACGGACGACTGGCGAATGAGCGGTAAGTTGACTTTGAACGCAGGCGTGCGAGGGGAGTATGAAGCTCCGATAACGGAATTGTATGGCCGCATGGTGAATCTGGACATCGCGCCCGGCTTTGCGGCGGTCGCGCCAATGGTTGCAGGCAACGCGGGGAACTCGCTTTTGCATCCCGACCGGGGCGGTATTCAACCGCGCATATCCTTCGCGTGGCGTCCGGTTGCCGCCTCCTCATTGATTGTTCGCGGCGGTTACGGCGTTTACCGCAACACGTCCGTGTACCAGTCGATCGCGATTCAAATGGCGCAGCAGTCGCCGCTATCGAAGAGTTTGAGCGTCCAGAACAGTCCCGCAAATCGGCTCACGCTGGCGAACGGGTTCAACACTTCTCCCGGCATCACGCCGAACACGTTTGCCATCGATCCGAACTTCCGCATCGGGTATGCACAGACCTGGCAGCTATCCGTTCAACGGGATTTGCCTGCGGCCCTCCAGGTGACGGCGGTGTACATGGGGACGAAGGGAACTCGGTTGATGCAGGAGTTTCTCCCGCACACGTTCCCAAACGGAGCGCTGAATCCTTGTCCGGCGTGTCCGACGGGGTATCTGTACTTGAGCTCGAACGGCAACTCGAACAGGCATTCCGGCCAGATTCAACTGCGGCGCAGATTACGCAGTGGTTTGACGGCGAGCGCGCAGTACACGTTTTCAAAAGCAATCGATAACGCTCCGCTCATGGCGGGAACGCAAATGCTGGCGCTCGGCCAGGGCGGACCTGCCGTCGCGCAGAACTGGCTGGATCTGAAGGGGGAGCGGGCGCTCTCGAATTTTGATCAGCGGCATCAATTGACTGTGCAGTCGCAATACACCACGGGTGCCGGAGTGAGCGGCGGCGCCCTGCTGAGTGGCTGGAGGGGCGCGGTTTTTAAGGAATGGACTTTCGCGGCGCAGATGACGGTAGGGAGCGGTCTGCCGCAAACACCCACGTATCCAACCGCGGTGAGAGGAACGGGAGTCACCGGCAGCATCCGGCCGGATACGACGGGCGCTTCCATCTATGCAGCCCCGTCGGGCTTGCGCCTGAATCCAGCCGCCTATCGTGCGCCGGCGGCAGGTCAGTGGGGGAATGCAGGAAGAAACTCCATTACGGGTCCCTCTCAATTCGATTTGAACGCATCGCTGGGCCGGACGTTCCCGTGGGGCGATCGCTACAATATCGATCTGCGAGTGGACGCGAGAAATGTCCTCAATCACGTCACGTTTCAGAGCTGGAACACCACCGTTACAAATGTGCAGTTCGGGCTGCCCTATCGCCCGAATCCGATGCGCAGCCTGCAAACCACTCTGCGGCTGAGGTTCTGAAGGGATGAAACACAAAGACACAAAGACACAAAGGCACAAAGAAAGGCCGCTGACAACGCGGGCATATGACCCACGGTGGCATGCGGCCTTTCTTTGTGCCTTTGTGTCTTTGTGTCTTTGTGTTTCATACGCCCAACAAAACCCGAATCAATTTAGCTTGCAGGTCAATACGCAATTGGTCGTGCAGACCGTCACGGTGAAAGACAACGCGGGGAAGACCGTCGAAGGCCTGACTGCGGGAGATTTCACGGTCACCGAAGACGGAGTGCCTCAAACGATCAGTGTGTTCGATTTTCAAAGGCTGGAAGACACGCCTGCGGCCCAGCCGGCCACGCCCATTCAGGCACCGACTCCGGCTCCCCGGAATTCGCAGTACCAGGACCGCCGGCTTCTGGTGTTGTTCTTCGATCAGACCACGTCGGCGCCGTCGGACCAGTTGCGCTCGTTCGCCGCGGCCGTGAAGTTCATCCGGACCGAGATACAGGCGCCGGATCTCGTGATGATCATGGCTTTCTCCAAAGGAGCAGTCCGGACGCTTCAGGAGTTCACCAATAATCGCGATCAGCTCCTGGAAACGCTCCAGAAGTTGATGTATCCGGAAGATGACGACAACACGACTCCCGACAACGGCGCCTTCGGCCAGGACGCAGGTGAGTTCAACATCTTTAATACCGACCGGCAGCTCGCCGCTTTGCAGACGGCCGCGACAATGCTGCGGCCGTTCAATGAGCGGAAATCGATCGTCTATTTTGCCAGCGGTTTACGATTGAATGGGACGGACAACCAGGCTCAACTGCGCGCCACGATCAACGCCGCTATCCGGGCCAATGTGTCGTTCTATCCGGTGGACGCGCGCGGCCTCGTCGCCTCGGCTCCTCTGGGCGATGCCACGCGGCAATCTCCCGGCGGCATCGGAGTGTTTTCGGGTACCACGGCGATGGCCACCATCACCAACTTCCAGCGGTCGCAGGACTCCCTCTTCGCGCTTGCCGAGGACACCGGCGGGAAGGCGCTACTCGACAGCAACGACCTGGCCGCGGGAATCGTTCAGGCGCAGCAGGCGATTACGAGCTACTACGTCATCGGCTATTACCCGACCAATACGTCCGTGGATGGCAAGTTCCGCCGGATCAAAATTGCACTCAAGGACGGCGTACAGGCGAAATTGGATTATCGTCAGGGCTATTTCGCACCCAAACAATTCAGCAAATTCACGGCTGCCGACAAAGAAAGACAACTCGAGGAAGCGCTGATGCTGGGTGATCCGATTACGGACCTGACGATTGCGATGGAGGTGAATTACTTCCAGCTGAATCGGGCGGAGTATTTCGTGCCGATTACCGTCAAGATCCCGGGCAGCGAACTGGTGCTTGCGCGGAGCGGCGGCGCCGAGCGCACCCTCATCGATTTCATTGGCGAAGTGAAGGATGACTACGGCACGACGATTCAAAACCTGCGCGATAAGGTGGACATCAAGTTGAGCGGTGAGACCGCGAGCGAACTATCGAAACGCCCGATTCAATACGATACGGGCTTCACTCTACTTCCCGGAAAATACGTGATGAAGTTCCTCGCTCGCAACGCGGAGACGGGCCGCATGGGAACGTATCAAACCCCGTTCGTGATTCCGAACCTGATGAAAGAGGAAAAGCGCATTCCTATCAGTTCCGTCGTCTTGAGCAGCCAGCGCGTGGACATGCGGGATGCGCTCTACAACGCTGGTAAGGACAAAGGCGCCGGTCAAGCGGCCAGCCCGCTGGTTGTCGAAGGGCAGAAGCTGATTCCCAGCGTCACTCGCGTCTTCAGCAAGAGCCGCGATATGTACATCTACTTTCAGGCGTACGAGCGGAATGCGACAAGCACCCAGCCGCTGGTTGCATTCGTGACTTTTTACCAGGGCCAGACCAAAGCGTTCGAAACACCGCCGCTGGCGGTCGTTGACGGACTGGATCCCAAATCCAAGGCAGTGCCGCTAAAATTCAGTCTCGCGCTCGGAAAGCTTCCGGCCGGCGAATACAACTGCCAGGTAACGGTTCTGGATCCCACCGGGCAGAAGGTAGCGTTCTGGCAGGCGCCGGTAATGCTGGTGCCGTAGCCCAGTTAATCGAACTGTTGCGGAATGCACGTAGCCGTGGGCTTTATGCCCGCGTTCAAATCACCTACAGAAGAATTCTTTGATTGTGATTGAACGCGGGCATAAAGCCCACGGCTACGTGCCCACTGAAGATACCCTCAAAAATGCGCCGTTAATATTTCCTCAAAAACTCAAAGACTTCCGAAATGGTCGGGATGCCGCGGCGCGCGCCGATATGCATGCATTTTATGGCGGCGACGGCATGGGCGAAGCGGATCACGTCTTCCAGCGTCCATTCTTGAAGTAATCCATAGATGAATGCGCCGTGGAAGACATCGCCGGCGCCGGTGGTATCGCTGACCGGAACTTTGAAAGCCGGCGATTCGATGATGCGTCCGCGACTCAGAAAGGTCGCTCCCTCCGCACCGCGAGTGATTCCGACAACAGGGCAGCCGTAACGATCGGCGAGCTCGCGAGGATCTCCGGCGAAGTCCGAGCTCGCGATGAGATAGTCGACTAATCGGAGAAGCTCGTGTGTGGAGTCGTCGTAGACCTCATCGATATCGATCACGACGGGCATGCCGGCTTCGCGCGCCCACCGGGCGGCCTGGATTGCCGCGGCCGAGTCGCAGCCGTCCAGGTGAAGGATGCGGCCGCCGGTGATCATCTCGCGGCGCAACTCCCCGGCGGGATAATTCAATTTCGGATCGCGATGCCAGAGGATGGTGCGTTCGCCGATGCCATCTTCAAGGAGGATAACCGCGACCTGGCTCACGGCTCCTTCGACTACGCGAATGAATTGAACGTCGAGATTCTCCGAATGGAGGCTTGCCAGTTGAGCCTTCCCCCAATCGTCCGTGCCCACAGAACCGATGTATCGAGCCTTCAAACCAAGCTTCGTGCAGGTCGCAAGCGCAGTCGCCACCTGTCCGCCGGGTTCCACGCGAACTTCCTTGATGTGAATCTTACGGTTTGGTTCCGGAAATCGCGGCACGACGCAGATCGTGTCCATGGCATTTAAGCCGAGTCCAACGACATCAGTTGTGTTATTTTTCAAGGTTACGCATGCCTCTCCATCAGAGCGACTCGATTATATTGAAGACTTACCCGCTCGGAGAGGCCGATCGGATCGTCGCATTTTTTAGCCGCGATCATGGAAAGGTGCGTGGGGTGGCCAACGGCGCCCGCCGGATGAAGAATCGGTTCGGCGCATCACTGGAGCCGCTGGCGCATTCCCGGATCCAGTTCTTCGAGAAGGAGAACCGGGACCTGGTGAGGATCCAGTCGGCCGATCTCCTGGATTCGCCCATGAAGCTTTTCCAGGATTACGACCGGGCCGTTTGTGCCGGCCGCATTGTGGAGCTTGTCGATCGATTTCTGCCGGAGCGCGAGCCGCAGGACGCCGTCTTCCGATTAGTACGCATGACCGTTACAGCTCTCAAACAGGGATGTCCGATCCAGTTCGCCGCGTGCTACTTCGAAGTGTGGATGCTGCGTCTCGCCGGAGTCTTTCCGGATTTGTTTGTGTGCTCCACCTGCGCAAGAAGGTTGCAGCTCGAAGACGAGCGCTTTCTGGCGCCCGGACTTCAAGCGGTGGTATGCGGCAAGTGCGATCACCGGAACGCGTCGGGAATTCTGGCGGAAGTGGTCGCGCTGGTACAGCGGATTCTGAAGAGTCAGCTCAACGGAGATGGCGGCGGAGCCGATCGCGCTGTAAGGAACCTGCACGAATTGAATGAATACTGGATTCGGCATTATTCCGAACGATGAAACGGGAATGAGGAGAATCGAGAAATGCAGAAATATGTTTACTTCTTTGGCGGCGGTAAGGCGGAAGGCAAAGGTGACATGAAAGACACGCTGGGTGGCAAAGGCGCCGGCCTGGCGGAAATGACCAATGCCGGACTTCCAGTGCCGCCGGGATTCACGATCAGCACCGACGTGTGCAAGACCTTCTACGACAATAACGGCAAGCTCAGCCCCGAGATCCAGGCCCAGATCGACGAAGCTCTCGGGCGTCTCGAAGGCGTCAGTGAACAGAAACTGGGCTCAACCGAGCATCCCTTGCTCGTTTCGGTGCGTTCCGGCGCGAAGTTCTCGATGCCCGGCATGATGGACACGATTCTCAACCTCGGTCTTAACGAGACGACTGTCAAGGCTCTCTCGTCGCGTACCGGAAACGATCGATTCGCGTGGGACAGCTATCGCCGGTTCATCCAGATGTACGGCAACGTCGTGCTTCAAATCGAGAAGCAGGCCTTTGACGAGATTTTCGACAATGTGAAGGAGAAGGCTCACGCTAAGCTCGATACCGATATCCCGGTTGCTTCGCTTCAGGAAATCGTAAAGCGCTACAAAGCTCTCGTGAAGGAAAAGACGAAGGCAGACTTTCCGGACGACCCGCGCCAGCAGCTTCAGGGTGCAGTCTACGCGGTCTTTGGATCATGGAACAATCCGCGTGCGATCCACTATCGGCGCATGAACAAGATCTCCGAATCGCTCGGTACAGCCGTGAACGTGCAGGCGATGGTTTTCGGAAACATGGGCGACACGTCGGGGACCGGCGTCGGTTTCACGCGCAATCCTTCTACGGGCGAGAAGGAATTTTATGGTGAATTCCTCATGAACGCCCAGGGTGAAGACGTCGTGGCTGGAATCCGGACGCCGCTTCCCATTGGCGAACTCAATCGGGTGATGCCCGACTGCTACAAGCAGCTTCGCGAAATCACCGATCGCCTCGAGCGCCACTATCGTGACATGCAGGACTTCGAGTTCACGATCCAGGAAACGCGCCTCTACATGCTGCAAACCCGAAACGGAAAGCGCACAGGCAAGGCTGCCGTGAAGATCGCGGCGGACATGGTTCGCGAAAAACTGATCTCCTCCGACGAGGCGCTCATGCGGGTCGAACCGTCGCAGCTCGATCAATTGCTGCACCCGATCCTGGATCCGAAAGCCCAGGCGAAGGAATTGGCGAAGGGACTGCCCGCATCACCGGGCGCTGTTAGCGGCATGATTGTGTTTTCTGCCAACGATGCGGTCGAAAAGGCAAAGAAGAACCGTGTTGTGCTGGTGCGCAAAGAGACCGTGCCGGACGACATTCACGGTATGGAAGTGGCGGTCGGCATTCTGCCTTCGCGCTGCGGAATGACAAGCCACGCTGCAGTGGTCGCGCGCGGCATGGGCATATGCTGCGTGGTCGGCGCAGAGTCCATCACGATCGATGAGAAAAACAAAGTTCTCAGGGTTGGCGATAAGACTCTCCGCGAGGGCGACTGGGTCACGCTCGAAGGCTCTACCGGAAGAGTGTTCGAAGGCCAGGTTCCAACCATTGAAGCCGATCCGAACAGCGGCGACTTCGCCGAATTCATGGCGATGGCCGATAAAGTCCGCCGGCTTGGGATCCGTGCCAACGCCGACATTCCTCGCGACGCGCAGGTTGCAAGAAAGTTCGGCGCGGAAGGCATCGGACTTTGCCGAACCGAGCACATGTTCTTTGCCAAGGACCGGCTGCCTCACGTTCAGAAGATGATTCTCTCGAATACCGAAGCCGAGCGCCGCCAGCATCTGGACACGCTGCTCCCGTTTCAGCGGGCGGATTTCGAAGGCCTGTTCCGCGAAATGGATGGCCTGCCGGTGACAATCCGATTGCTCGATCCGCCGCTGCACGAGTTTCTGCCGAAGCGCGAGGAACTGATGGTGGAACTCGCCACGCTCCGGGCGAAAGGTGGCGACAAGAAAGAAATCGAGGAGAAGGAGAAATTGCTGCATCGCGTGGAAGCACTGCACGAGATCAATCCCATGCTTGGGCATCGCGGATGCCGGCTGGGGATCACCTATCCCGAGATTTCCGAAATGCAGTGCCGGGCGATCTTCGAGGCTGCCGTCAAAGTGCAGAAGGAAGGGAAGACGGTGAAGCCGGAAATCATGATACCGCTGGTGGTCGTGCCCAAGGAGCTTCAGGAACAAAAGGCGATTGTGGATCGCGTGGCTCAGGACGTGTTCAGCAAGGCTGGCGTGAAGGTGGAATATATGACCGGTACGATGATCGAGCTGCCGCGGGCATCGGTCGTTGCGGACCAGATTGCGGAGACGGCCGAGTTCTTCTCGTTCGGGACGAACGACCTCACTCAGACGACGTTCGGGTTTTCGCGAGATGACGCGGGGAAGATCATTGCCGATTACATTTCAAAGGGAATTCTGAAGTCGGATCCATTCCAGGAATTGGATCGAGACGGCGTCGGCGCATTGGTGAAGATGGGCATCGAGAAGGGCCGCGCGACCAGGCCAAAGCTCAAGATCGGGATCTGCGGTGAGCACGGCGGGGATCCGTCCTCGGTGGAGTTCTGCGACCAGGTCGGCCTGGACTACGTGAGTTGTTCGCCGTATCGCGTGCCGATCGCACGGTTGGCCGCAGCCCAGGCGGTCGTGGCGAGAAAGTCTTCAGGTGAGCGGGGAAGAACGGTTTAGGACTGGGATTAGCCGCGAATGACGCCAATGACGCGAATGGGCGCACCAAGGAATCTTTTGATGCGCCCATTCGCGTCATTGGCGTCATTCGCGGCTAACCCCCACACTTGGAGAGCTACATGAAACTCTTATATTCCTATCTCAAACAATACTGGCAGCTGGTCGTGTTGACGCTGGTCCTGGCGGCCATCAACCAGCTGTTCTCGTTACTGGATCCCTACATTTTCCGCTACGTGATCGACAATTATGCTTTGAAGTTCAGCCAGTACACGACCAACGAATTCATTCGCGGCGTAAGTCTGCTGCTCGCGGCCGCGGTTAGTGTCGCGTTTGTCTCGAGAGTCGCCAAGAATTTCCAGGACTACTACACCAATGTCATCACCCAGCAACTGGGCGCGCAGATCTACTCGGATGGCATTCGCCATTCGCTGGAACTCCCTTATTCGGTCTTCGAGGATCAGCGCAGCGGGGAAACTCTCGGAAAACTTCAAAAGGTTCGCACTGACGTTGAACGCCTGATCAATGCCTTCGTCAACATACTCTTCATCTCGCTGGTGGGCGTTGTGTTCGTCATGGTTTACGCCTTCACGGTGCACTGGATCATCGCGTTAGTTTACTTTCTGACGATCCCCATCCTCGGCACGCTCGTCTCTATACTGAGCCGGAAGATCAAGAAGATTCAGAAGGTCATTGTCGCGGAAACGACGGCGCTGGCAGGCTCCACCACCGAATCGCTGCGGAACATCGAACTGGTGAAAAGTCTGGGCCTGGCGCAACAGGAGATCGAGCGCCTGAACAGCACGACAGCCAAGATCCTCCAGCTCGAGCTGAAGAAAGTGAAGTACCTGCGGAGCCTCAGCTTCATCCAGGGCACCTGCGTGAACGCCCTTCGAACGAGCATGTTATTCCTGATGCTTTACTTCATATTTGCGCGAGAAATCACGGTCGGACAGTTCTTTTCGCTATTCATCTACTCCTTCTTCATTTTCGGGCCGCTCCAGGAAGTTGGGAACGTGGTTAACATCTACCGCGAAACGGAAGCGTCGCTGGAAAACTTCGAGAAGATCCTGAATACGCCCAAGGAGCCGCGGCCGGTCCAGCCGCTGCCGGTGACGAGCGTGAGCCAGGTGGAATTCGAGGATGTGGTGTTTCAGCATCAATCGGCCACTACCAGGGCTCTGGATGGGATTTCGTTCACCGCATCGATGGGCGAGACGATTGCCTTTGTCGGGCCCTCGGGCTCCGGAAAAACCACCCTCGTCAAACTGCTCGTCGGGCTCTACCGGCCGCAGAGCGGCGATGTTCGTTATGACGGGTTCTCGATTGAAGAGGTCGATCTCGACGGGCTGCGCGAGCACATTGGTCTGGTCACTCAGGACACGCAGCTCTTCTCGGGCACGATCCGAGAGAATCTCCTCTTCGTGAATCCCAGCGCGACGGACGAGGAGTGCATGGCCGTGCTGAAAAAGGCCGCATGCCAGAGTCTTCTTGAGCGAGCGGACAAGGGGCTGGATTCGGTCATCGGTGAAGGCGGAGTAAAAGTCTCCGGCGGTGAGAAGCAGCGGCTTTCGATTGCCCGCGCGCTTCTGCGCCGGCCGAATCTTCTGGTTTTCGACGAAGCGACGTCTTCGCTGGATTCGCTGACCGAAGAGGAAATCAGCGAGACGATTCGAGACGTTTCGATGCGCAAGGACCTGATCACAATCCTTATCGCGCATCGTCTCTCGACGGTTCTTCATGCGGACAAGATCTTCGTTCTGGAGAGGGGCCGGATCGTGGAATCCGGACGTCATCAGGATCTGGTCGATCTCAAGGGTCTGTATTACGCCATGTGGCGCCAGCAGATCGGGGAACGCCATTCCAGCCAGCTTCACTTGGCGTCGGAACGCGGGCTGAAGCCCGCGACCACATTGGGGTAATTATGACTCCTAAATGTAGTCGCGGGCTTTAGCCCGCGTCCGTCCGACGCCTACGGGCAGGTTGGAGCGACTCTCTCGAGTGCAGTCAGGTTGATTCGCTCGGCGTTGGGCTGCCGGATCAGGTACCCTTTGGTCTGGACCCGCTGGCCGTTGTAAGGATCCGGGCGGAAATCGGGAGCGATATAGTCGAAGTTCACCAGCCGAAATCTCAGACTTCCCACCGGCAGTGCCACGGACCTTTTGAGTTCTTCGGGGGCTTGATTTGTCCGCGACCTTCTCTCGAACCGGTTCGGTGGCGTCGATCAACATCCAATTGGATTCGGAACGTTGCACGAGGCAGCCCACCACTCGCACGAGCGAACCGTCGGGTACCGGCCTCGGTCCGTCCTTTCCAACCACCAGAATGTGCTCGAGCGTTTCAAACCTGAGCTCGTCGGTGCCTGCCGGAAAACCGTTGACCTGCAGGATGTAGCTCAGGATGTCGAGATACATGTTGTCGCTCAGGCGCTCCGTACGAGGCGGCATATAGTTTTTGATGATCGTGAAAACCGGCTCGAGATCGTATTCGCGCCAGCGCTCCATGAATTCCACGCCCTTCAGTGGTTTTGCCGCATTCCTTCCGGCCAGGTCGTCACCGCGGCAACCGGAGCAGTTCATCGTGTAGGCCGCTTGACCGCGTGTGGCCTGAGCGGACGTATAGGCACCATCCCACACGGTCTTGTTCGTTTGCATCGGAGCTGCCGGCACGGCCAGAAGAAGAATCGCCAGGGTTATATACATGGTGTTCTTTGTGATCACCCTCACCGTAATTTCTCGAGAGCTTCGAGTCGCTTCAGCAGTTCGGGCAGCCGTTTGAATACGGCCGAGCTTTTCAACCACAGCCTGTTGTCGATGGCGGGGTAGCCGGAGATCACTTTGTCCGGCTCCACGGAGTTGGGAATTCCGGTCTGGGCTGTCGCGACCACGCGATCGCCGATTTCGAGATGACCTGCAACACCGACTTGTCCGGTGAGGACCACATCGCGGCCGATTTTGGAGCTGCCGCCGAGTCCGACCTGAGCGCAGAGAAGCGTGTTTTCGCCGACCTCGGAGGCGTGGCCTACCTGTACGAGGTTGTCGATCTTGGCGCCGCGGCGAATGCGTGTTTCGCCGATGGTTGCGCGATCGATGGTGGCGTTGGCGCCGACTTCGACGTCGTCTTCGAGGACGACAATACCGGACTGCACGATCTTGTAGTAGCTGCCATCATCTTTTTTCGCATATCCGTAGCCATCGGCGCCGACCTTGGCTCCGTCCTGGAGGATCACGTTGCTGCCTATGCTGCAGAACTCGCGGACGGACACGTGAGCGTAGGCCTTGAAGTTATCGCCGATGCGCGCGCCACGGTAGATATGGACGAAGGGATAAATCGTGCAGTTCTTTCCGATCTGCACGTCGTCTTCGATGACGACGAACGGGCCGATCGATGCGCCCTCGCCTATCTTTGCCGTCGCTGCGATCCGTGCCGATGGATCTATTCCATGTGCCTGCCGCGGCGCATCGTAGAAGATCTCGATAGCGCGCGCGAACGTGAGGTAGGGATTTGCGTGTCGTAGAGTGGCGGCGGGGATCTCGGGAAAATCCGGTGAGACGATGACGGCGCTGGCTTTCGTGGTCTTCGCTTTGCCCGCATATTTGGGATTCGACACGAACGTCAGATGACCCGCATCTGCGTCCTCGATTCCGACAACGCTTGTGATTTCCGAGTTGCCGTCACCTTTGAGTACGCAGTCCAGACGTGCAGCAAGCTCGCTTAGTTTCACGGGAAATACTCCTTGTAGTCGCGGGCTTTAGCCCGCGCTTTCCGATTCTTGTCACGAACGCGGGCTAAAGCCCGCGACTACATTGTCCGAGCCGAATGCTAGTATAGGCATTTAGACCGGTCAATGAGCGAACACCGCCACCTCCTCAGGTCCGCCTCGGTAATCACCGCAGCCACCATTCTCAGCCGAATCTTTGGATTTATTCGGGACTCCCGTGTGGCCTTCCTTCTCGGGGCGGGAACGGCGAACGACGCATATACTGTCGCATACCGAATCCCGAACCTTCTTAGACGTCTGGTTGGAGAAGGGGCTGTCAGCGCGGCATTCATTCCCATCTTTTCGCGCTATGTTGCTGAGGACAGGAAGAAAGAAGCATGGGAATTCGCGAACGCAATGCTGACGGTGATCACCATCGTCCTCGCGTGCATAACGGTACTGGGAATCATCTTCTCGCCTCTCATCGTCAAGATCTTCGCCTCGGGGTTTTCCGAAACGCCCGGAAAGCTGGAGCTTACCTCGACGCTGAATCGGATCATGTTTCCGTACATCTTCCTGGTCAGTCTCTCCGCCCTCACCATGGGTATTTTGAACAGCCTCCAGCGTTTCGGCGAGCCTGCATTTGCGCCGGTCTTATTGAATCTCAGCGTTATTGCATTCTCTTTCTTTGGCGGATTCTTTGGCGACGTCACGAGAGCTCTGGCCGTGGGCGTGGTCGTGGGGGGTGTGCTGCAACTTGCCATTCAGGTCCCACCGCTGTTGAGGAGTGGCTGGCCGATACGGCTGAAATTGGATTTTTCCCATCCAGGAGTTCAGCGTGTGACGAAGCTGATGGTGCCGGTGATCTTCGGTGTCGGCGTCGTTCAGGTCAACATGCTTGTCGATTCGCAGTTCGCTTCGTATCTGAAAGAGGGAAGCGTGACGTCCTTATATATTGCCAGCCGTGTCATGGAACTCGCTTTGGGAAGCTATGCCGTTGCGGTTTCGACCGTCATTCTGCCGCTGCTTTCGCGCCAGGCCGCAGGCAGGCGCATTGACGAGATGAAAGGAACACTGAATTTCGCGACGCGGCTGATCCTGTTCATTACGTTTCCGGCGACGGCCGGTTTGATCCTGCTCCGTCATCAGATCATCGAAGTGCTATTTCAGCACGGCGATTGCGACGCCGCATCCACGGCCCTCACAGCCTGGGCGCTGCTGTTTTTCGCTCCAGGCCTCTCGGCCTTCTCCATGGTGAAAGTCATTGTGCCGGCGTTCTACGCGTTGCAAGACACACGGACGCCGGTAAAGATCGCCTTCATTGCGATGTTTCTGAACATCGGATTGAATCTTCTCTTCATCCGGCCGCTTCAGAACGGCGGACCCGCGCTCGCAACGACGGCGTCGGGTTTTTTCAATTCGCTTGCGCTGATGATCATCTTTCGTAAACGGTACGGTTCCTTTGGCCTGCGGGGCATCGCGAATTCCGTCATGAAGTTCGTGATCGCCTCAGCGGCGCTTGCAGTAGTGGGCTACATCGTGATTCATTGGCCGGGTCTATATGCCGGACGGATGACGCAGAAGACTATCGTGCTCGGCTTGACGATTGCAGCAGGGACTGGGACCTATTTTGGAACGGCATCTCTGTTACGCTCCCGGGAACTGGCCGAACTTCGGGAGGTGAGGCGGAGTGAGCAATCAGGACTGGATTGATCAATTCCTGAAGTATCTGCGAATCGAAAAAGGAGTTGCGGAAAATACGATCCAGGCATACAGGCATGACCTGGCCATGTATCGTGAACATCTGGGGTCCACCGACCTGCTACACGCCGGCGCCTCCGACGTTTCATCGTTCTTGAAGTTTCTTTACGCGAGAAAATTGAAGCCCCGATCTGCGACGCGCGCTTTTGCCGCGGTGCGCGGCCTGCACAGGTTTCTGATTCTCGAGAAGGCGACACTGGAGAACCCTACTTCCAACGTGGAGCAACCGCGGTGGTGGAAGCCGCTGCCGAATGTTCTGGTGCTGGAGGAAGTGGACAAGCTCCTTGCATCGCCGAAGACAGATTCGCCCAAAGGCCTGCGCGACCGCGCCATGCTGGAAGTGCTCTACGCGACCGGGTTGCGGGTGTCCGAGCTGATCGGCCTCAAGCTGGATGGAGTGAACCTCGAAGCCGGTTTTGTCCGGTGCATGGGGAAGGGAAGCAAGGAGAGAATCGTGCCTCTCGGCGACTCGGCCGCCGAAGCGGTGGCGGTGTACCTGAAATCGCGGCAGGTACGTAAGCCGACGAACTATCTGTTTCTGAGCAACCGCGGAGATAAGCTTTCCCGGATGGGTTTCTGGAAGATTCTAAAGGGTTATGGGATCCAGGCCGGAATCAGGAAAAAACTGACTCCCCACGTCTTGCGCCATTCCTTCGCGACTCACCTGCTCGAGCGCGGCGCCGACCTGCGGGCCGTCCAGACCATGCTGGGCCATTCCAACATCTCCACTACGGAAATTTATACCCATGTGATGCGGGAGCGCCTGAAGGAGATCTACAAAAGTTACCATCCGCGCGCGTGAGTTAGGGTATCATCTACCGCTGCGTTAGCAGGCAGTGAAACCAAAATTGGAGGAGAGGACGTGCTTAAGGGCCGCCATTTATTTACATCAGAATCAGTTACGGAAGGTCATCCGGATAAAGTAGCTGATCAAATTTCCGACTCCGTGCTGGACTACATTATGGCTAATGACCCGATGGGTCGTGTCGCTTGTGAGACCCTTGTCACAACGGGCGTAGCCATCGTGGCCGGCGAGATCACGACGAAATGCGTCATCGATTATCCCTCGATTGTGCGACAGACCGTCGCGGAGATCGGCTACACGGATGCCGCCTACGGTTTCGACTCCAAGACCTGTGCGGTCATGTCGACTGTGGACACTCAATCGCCCGATATTGCGATGGGCGTTGACACCGGCGGCGCGGGCGATCAGGGCCTGATGTTCGGCTATGCCACCAACGAATCGCCAGAGTTGATGCCGTTGCCGATTCTACTGGCGCACAAACTCACCAAGAAACTGGCCGATGCGCGGCGGGCCGGCGTCCCGAATTTCCTCCGCCCGGATGGGAAGTCTCAAGTCAGCGTCGAATACGAGGGAGCCAAACCGGTTCGAATCGATACGGTCGTCATTTCCACGCAGCACTCGCCTGACGTCTCCCATGCGCAGCTCCGCGAGGAGGTCATCGAACACATCATCAAGCCGACGATTCCCGCGTCACTGCTCGATGCCAAGACGAAATATCACATCAACCCGACCGGCAGATTCGTCGTCGGTGGACCGCAGGGCGACTGCGGTTTGACGGGAAGGAAGATCATCGTCGATAGCTACGGTGGAATGGGCCGTCACGGCGGTGGAGCATTTTCCGGCAAGGATCCGACGAAGGTGGACCGGTCCGCCTGCTATATGGCCCGCTACATTGCGAAAAACGTTGTCGCGGCCGGCCTTGCGGAACGCGTTGAGATTCAACTCGCCTATGCAATCGGCGTCGCAGAACCGGTTTCAGTCAACGTGGATACCTTCGGCACCGGCAAGATCGACCAGGACAAGATTTCGGAGCTCATTCGCGAAAACTTTCATATGACGCCTCGTGGAATCATCGAGTCGCTGGATCTCCGGAGGCCTATTTACAGAAAGACCACTAACTACGGACACTTTGGCCGTAACGAGCCCGAGTTCACGTGGGAAAAGACGGATAAGGCCGACAAGCTGAAGAAGCAGGCGGGAATCTAGAAGAGGAAAACCGGCCGCGAATTACGCAAATGACGCCAACGTTCGCGTCATTGGCGTCATTCGCGGCTGGTTCCGTTCTCTTTTCAATTTCCGTAATATGTCAGGAGCGCCTCGGCCATCGAGCTGTTCAGCGACGCCTTCCGAGTTGGCGCCAGCGACGTGAAGCAAGTCTCCTGATAGACTCCATAGACAAACCGGTACCGAACGGTGAATCGTCCGTCCGGGAGTTCCTCTTCTCGGATCCGCTGGATAATCCCGTGAACTTCGTCCAGCACCCGCAGCCGCTCTTCGACGTCCTGGGGATTCATTCCCATGGACCGGGCGAGCACAGCGGAATCGAATTCACGTCCCTGGACACTTGCCGTCACCAGTAACTCGCGAGCGGTTTCGCCCACTCGATCAATCTTTCTTTCAACAACGCTCCGAATCGATTCAGAGAAATCACCCGGTCCACGCACCAGTTCGCGCATGAACAGCGGGTTGCCTTCGCTTTTGGCATAGAGGACACCCGTGTAATCTTCCGGCAGCTTCGGGTATTCCAGTGCGACATGCGTTTCCACATCCCGGCGTTCGAGAAGGCCAAGCCGGATTTCCGTCGAGTTCTGCCGGCTGAAGAGGTCGGACCGCACCGGGAGGAAGGGATGATTGTTGCCCTT
>QHXD01000666.1 GCA_003223895.1 Acidobacteriota bacterium | reverse complement strand
AGAACCCGGGCTAAAGCCCGCGACTACATCAGGCTCCTGGGGCACCAAATGTAGTCGCGGGCTTTAGCCCGCGTTCGCTATAATCGACTTTTGACCACGGGCGGTTAGCTCAGCTGGGAGAGCGCGGCGTTCGCAACGCCGAGGCCGAGGGTTCGAATCCCTTACCGTCCACTCAAGCCGATTGGATTATTTTCTGCAGCCTGCTTTTGCTGTCCTCAACGTAGTCCTTCACGTTGTCGATGACTTCCATCATCTGTTCACGGCCA
>QHXD01000667.1 GCA_003223895.1 Acidobacteriota bacterium | reverse complement strand
GTTCCAGATGAACGCGAAACTTTTCGTAGCGATGCACCAGGGCCTGGCCTGCCCGCCGTCCGATGAAGTAGCCGGTTTGATCTCCAATGATTGCGGCAACGCATGCCGAGACTATCAGCCAGCGGATATCCAGCAAGCCGGCCGCTGCGAGTATGCCGGCGGTCACAAGGAGTGAATCCCCGGGCAGGAAGAATCCGAAGAAGAGGCCCGTTTCCACGAACACGATCGCCGTGATTCCCGCGATGCCACCCCATTGGATGATTGCTCTGACATCTAGGAGGGCCTGAAGTTGCTCCATCATTCCTGACTTTTAGCGTAGTAATAACCGTTGATCTCCTGCAAGGCGATTGGTGCATCCATCACGGAACTCAGGCGTTCCGGCGTGAGGATCGAACTCTTTGGTCCCGCGAACGCGACTTGACCGCGCTTGAGCAGTACCACGTGCTCGATCTCCGGGATGATCTCCTCAACATGATGGGTGACCAGGACAATAGTGGTCCCTTCCCGCGCAATCCGGCTCACTAATTTGAGGAATCGATGCCGGGCGACAAGATCGAGGCCGGCCGTCGGCTCGTCGAGCACCAGGGCTTTGGGTTCGGACACCAGAGCGCGCGCGATCAACACCCGCCGCGCTTCGCCCGTAGACATCTCGTCGAGCGGTTTGGCGCCAAGATGGTCCGCTTCCAGCCGGCGGAGCGCATCGGTTGCCTTCTCATGCATCTCCTCGGTGAGCGATTCGTCGTTAACGAAGCCCTGAGTTGCGAAGAATCCCGAAAGAACCGCCTGGACGCCACTGATGCTGCCGGCCGCGTTGCCGTTGACGAAACGGTGATGCAGATCCGTGGTTACGATGCCGAGTTGCGAACGTAGCTCGAATATGTTCCACGTAGTGTTGCCAAAGATCTGCACAGGCGGCATGCCGTTGTCTCGTGCGAGCGGGTAGTCCTGGCGGGTGAGCACATTCATGAGCGTCGTCTTGCCGGCTCCATTCGGCCCCACGATCGCGGTATGCTCGCCGATACGGATTTTCAGAGTCAGCCCGTCGAGAATGCGGGTGCCATTCTTCATCACCGTCGCATCGGTCAGCTCCAGGACGGCATCGTTCATTTTTGTTTCAAGGTCTTTTCGAGAAGGTGTCGTACAGGTCGGTGTGTTTACTCTTCAGTTCGACCGGTTTGCCGGCGATAAAGAGATGCTTCACATGGCTGAGCAGTTCGAGAGGATCACCATCGGTGATGATAATGTTTGCGACCTTCCCCTCCTGAATGCTGCCGACCTTGTCCGCGATGTTCAGAATCTGCGCTGGATAAAGCGTGACGGCCTTTAGCGCTTCATCCTTATCGAGCCCGAAGCCGACAGCCATGCCCGCCTGGAAGGGCAAATCACGAACGCTGGATGCCCCTCCCGCACTGAAGGCAAACTTTACTCCCGCCTTCGACAAAGCAGCGGGAGTAGAGTAGTGCGAATCGTACGCATCCAGGTCACTTGTCGGCAGATCCAGTAAACCGGAAAAGAGCACAGGCACGTTTTTGCTCCTCAACAGATCCGCAACCCGCCAGGCTTCCGCGCATCCGCTGAGGATGGCTTTCAATTTGAATTCGTCTGCGATGTCCAGTGCGCCTTTGATCTCGGCAGCCGTATCCACGGTAAATATCGCAGGCATTTCTCCCTTGACCACGGGAACGAGGGCGCGCAGCGCGAGATCGGAATCACCATCGACTTTGGCATCGACGAGCCTGGCGTAGGATTGGGCATCGCGCAAAGTCTTCCTTAGGAGCTCCAGGCGCTTTCGGCGCGCGTCTTCCGCGTCACGGCGTTGACGGTCGTTTGCATTTGCGGGAAGCCTGACATCACGGGGGAAGTTGATGATCGTTGCGGCCGAATCTTTCAGCAGCATGTCCTTCGTCACCCAGCCATCGAGATTGATGATGGCAGCCTGCCCGGCAAACAAACTGCCGTCCGGGGCGGACAGCACGGTAGTAACGCCATTCACCCGCGTGATCGCCACATGTTCGCTCTGCGCATTGATCGCGGCCGAAGCTTTCATTTGGGGATTGAGCTCGCCTAGTTCGTTGGTGTCCTGCGTTGCGGAGATCGAATCGATCTCCGTCAGTCCGATCGCCGTGTGCCGTCGATCATGCCTTGATAAGCCGTGAGTCCCCTGGCGTCGATGAGTTTTGCAGAAGAGGGAATGGTGATGTTCGGCCCCAAAGCTGCAATTTTTCCGTCCTGAATGAGAATGTGACCACTCGGGATCGTCGCGCCCGAGACCGTGACTATCCGGACGTTCCTGATCGCGTACGTTTGCGCAAAGCCGGAAACAGGAAACAGGACGAAGGCGGCAAACAGCATGAACACGACATGTTTTCCTCTCATTGTGTCACTCCCTTCGTCCGGCTCTTCAGATCTTCGTCACGGTCAAAGTAAATCTGACCATCGATCATCGTCATATCCACATGAGTGTAGGAGCTGAGCGGATGCGCGCTGAAGATGGCGATGTCTGCGTCCTTGCCGACTTCGATGCTGCCAACGCGGTTTTCGATGCCGAGTTGGATGGCTGGGTTCAGCGTGATCATCTTGAGGGCATCATCTTCCGTGATCTCGCCGTTACTGTAGTGCAACGCCCTGCCGGCCTCCTCGTAGAGCCGGCGCGTCCGCTCGTCACTGTCGGAATTGATCGAAACCAGGATGCCCTGCCTGGCCATCAGAGCAGCGTTGTAGGGAATGGCGTCCCAGGCTTCCCATTTGTAGCCCCAGAAGTCGGCGAACGTGGATGCGCCTGCGCCGTGCGCGGAAATTTCCCTGGCCACCTTATAGCCTTCCAGCACGTGTTGCAGCGTCTTGATCTTGAAACCGAACTCGTCGGCGACGTTCAGAAGCGCAATGATCTCAGGGGCAACATAACAGTGAGCGTGAACCAGGATCTTGCCGCGAAGCACATCGGCCAGCGTTTCGAGCTTGAAATCGCGCCGCGGTGGCAGAACGTTTTCATCTCGCCGCTTCGCCGCTTCATAATCGTCCCACTCCTTCATGTAATGCCTGGCTTCGATGAAGGATTCGCGTAGTGTTTCTTCAACACCCATGCGAGTGGCAGGAAACCGTCGATTGTTCAGGAGTTGATTCCCGTTCGAACGCTTCGGGTTCTCGCCCAGTGCGAACTTGATGCCAAGAGGCGCCCCGAAGAAAAAGTCCTCGGCCGGCCTGCCCCACTTCAGTTTGATAACGGCGTTGGTTCCCCCGATGACGTTTGCGCTTCCATGCAGCACATTGGCGATCGTTGTGCCGCCGGCGAGCGCGCGATAGATGGTGATGTCGTCATCCCGGATCACGTCCGCGATCCGGACATTCGGCGTAACGGGCGACGTGCTTTCGTTCCCGCCGCCCTCGATGGCCATGTGCGAATGGGCATCGATGATTCCCGGCATGACAAACTTGCCGGAGGCATCGATCACTTTGGCGTCCGGCGAAGCAGAGAGATTGGTCCCGACCGCTGCAATCTTTCCGTTCCGAATCAAAACGGAGCCGTTGCGGATTGTCCCTTTGGTCATCGTTAGAACGGTTGCGTTCCGGATCAGTACCTCGGACGGCGTTGGCGTGATGTAGCTGCCAGGCCTTGTGACGGGCTCTGTTGACGAAGCGGCAGCCGGCGTGCCCTGCGGATTTACGGTGACCTGAAGGCCGGTTACCTCAAAGAGTTTTCCGTCCACGAAAACCTGCCGGATCCTGCTCTCGCGTGCAAACGGATCACCGGTGGCGACAACCACGTTTGCAATCTTTCCTGCCTCGATGCTCCCAAGCGCGTTGCCCATCCCCAGAATCCTGGCCGGCGAGAGAGTTGTCGCGCGAAGCGCTTCATCGGTGGTCAAGCCGTTCTCAATGGTCTTGCGGATGTTTTCGATGAAGAGCTGTGGACGATCGGCAAAACCGGATTGAAGGGCAAATCGAACGCCCTCTTTCTCGAGCAGCGAGGCATTCGAATAGAAGTCCTTCAGCGATTTTGTGTCGAATGTGACCGCTATCTGGTTCCCGTTGAAACCTGCCCTGGGTTTCTCGGTGGCGTAATTGACGCTGACAAGAACCGGGACGTCCTTGCTCTTCAGAATCGGCGCAACCATGCCGGCTTCCAGCCCGCCTGCGATGATCGGCTTCAGTTTCAACTCGTCGGCGAGGGCGACAGCGCGTTTGATTTCGGCGTTCCAGTTGGCGTGAATGATCGCTGGCAATTGGCCCTGGATCACCGGCACCATTGCTTCAAGGACGGGATCGTATTTCGGACGCGAAATGCCGCGGGGATTCGCGTTGAATCGCTGCCAGACTTGCCGGTACCAGTCGGCATCGACGAAAGCCTGACGCAGCACGGCAAGGGCGCCCATGAGTGTCGAAGGATAGCCTCCTCGAAGCGGCGCCGGGTTGATATGGAGAGCGATCGGCGATTTCACAACGATGTTGCTATCGCCGGTGTTGATCAGCACGCTCTGCCCTGTAAGTAATCCATCCCGCGAGACTGTGAGCGCGCTTGTGATTCCGAGGTTGCGTGAAGCTTCGACGTTCTTACCCTCAGACACGACCTGATTGCCAAGCATCCGGTCGGCGTTGAGTCCGATGGGCGTCTGGAAGATTGCTTCGTGCGCGTTCTTCGGCAGCTGCTGTTGTTGTGGCGGACCGGCGCCGCGGCCTCCGCCGGCGCCCTGTTCTGCGGCTCCATTTCCGTTCGGCAGGCCGGTATCCGTGAAGCT
>QHXD01000665.1 GCA_003223895.1 Acidobacteriota bacterium | reverse complement strand
CAGATCTTCCATCTTGACGTTCTCGAGCTTGATGCCGAGATCTTCAGTAACCGCACGGCCACCGGTTACGATCGCGATGTCTTCCATGATGGATTTGCGGCGATCACCAAACGCAGGCGCCTTCACGGCGGCGGCCTTGATCGTGCCGCGGATCTTGTTCACGACCAGCGTGGCCAGCGCTTCACCATCGACATCTTCCGCGATGATCAGCAACGACCGGCCTTCCCGTGCCACCTGCTCCAGGACGGGAAGCAGATCGCGCATGTTCGAAATCTTCTTTTCATGGAGCAGGATAAGGGGATCTTCGAGGACGACTTCCATGCGCTCCGGATTGGTGACGAAATACGGCGACAGATAGCCGCGATCAAACTGCATGCCTTCGACGAATTCCAATTCGGTCTTCATCGACTTGGCTTCCTCGACGGTCACGACGCCATCCTTACCGACCTTCTCCATTGCTTGCGCGATCAGGCTACCGATGTTCTTGTCGTTGTTCGCCGAAACTGTCGCAACCTGCTCCTGCTCCTTCTTGCTCTTGACCTTCGTCGAGAACTTCTTCAGCTCTTCGACAACGACTTCAACCGCCCGCTCGATACCGCGCTTCAGGTCCATTGGATTCGCACCAGCCGCGACGTTCTTGATGCCTTCGCGATAAATCGCCTGGGCCAGAATGGTCGCCGTGGTGGTGCCGTCGCCGGCCAGGTCGCTGGTCTTGCTGGCAACTTCCTTCACCATCTGAGCACCCATGTTTTCGTATGGGTCTTTCAGGTCGATTTCCTTTGCGACCGTCACGCCGTCCTTCGTCACCAGAGGCGAGCCAAACTTACGGCTCAAAACCACGTTGCGTCCTTTGGGTCCCAAAGTGACCTTGACGGTATCCGCCAGGATGTTTACGCCTCGGAGCATTGCCCCCCGGGCCTCTTCACGGTACTTCAGCTCTTTTGCAGCCATAGTTATCTCCTGTAGAAAGTTACGATGATTAGCACTCTCCCAAGACGAGTGCTAAATGATAGCGGAAAGGAAGCCAGAAGCCAAGGAAGCCAGAAGCCAGAATGAAGAGGCTCTCCCCATTCTGGCTTCCTTGGCTTCTGGCTTCCTTTTCCCTGTTACGAGGCCACGGCGGCTCCGGGCCGGAAACTGAATTCCCCACTCCGGCTGACGTCCGCCACAAGATGCTCTCCAGGCTGGATGTCGCCTTCGAGGATCTTCAACGCCAGCGGATCCGCCAGCAGCTTCTGAATTGCGCGCTTCAGCGGCCGCGCACCGAACGATGGATCGTAGCCTTCGCGGAACAGAGCCTCACGCGCCGCAGGGGTCAGCTCCAGCGTGATCTTGCGATCCGCCAGATGCCTGCGCAACGTTTCGAGCTGGATCTCGATGATTTTCGAAATCTCTTCCTTGCCGAGGCTCTTGAAAACAATGATGTCGTCGATCCGGTTCAGGAACTCGGGTTTGAAATACTCCCGCAGCGCTTCTCGAATGTTCTCCGCGGACAAGCCCACACCGACGTTGGATGTCATGATCACCACCGTATTCTTGAAATCCACGGTGCGACCCTTGCCGTCGGTGAGGCGGCCGTCGTCGAAGATCTGAAGCATGATGTTCCAGACATCCGGATGCGCTTTCTCGACTTCGTCGAGCAGGATCACCGCATACGGCCGGCGACGTACGCTTTCGGTCAGGTAACCGCCCTCTTCGTAGCCGATATAGCCGGGAGGCGCGCCGATGAGGCGGGCCACCGAATGCTTTTCCATGTACTCCGACATATCGATGCGGACCATTGCCCGTTCGTCATCGAACAGAAACTCGGCCAGGGCCCGCGCGGTTTCCGTCTTCCCGACCCCCGTCGGGCCGAGGAACATGAAAACTCCGATCGGCCGATTGCGGTCCTGCAATCCCGCGCGCGAGCGCCGGATCGCGTTCGCAACCGCCTTCAGGGCAACGTCCTGACCAATCACTCTCTTCTCGAGCAGCTCTTCCATGCGAACCAGCTTCTGGACTTCGCTCTCGAGCATCTTCGTCACCGGAATTCCGGTCCACTTCGCCACGATCTTGGCGACGTCCTCCTCGTCCACCTGCTCCTTCAGCATGCGTTCGTTCTGCTGCACCTGCTCCAGTTTGGCATTGGCCTCTTTCAGCTGCCGTCCCAGCTCCTGCAGACGTCCATAGCGGATTTCGGCGACCTTCGCGTAGTTGCCTTCGCGTTCGGCCTGCTGCTCCTGGACATGGGTTTCCTCGATTTGTTTTTTCAGGTCGCGAATGGATTGAATCAGCTCTTTCTCACGCTGCCAACGCAGCTTCATCTGAGTGGATTGCTCGCGCAGCTCACTCAGCTCTTTCTCGATGAGGTGCAGGCGTTCGCGCGAGGCGGGATCGTCTTCCTTGCTCAAAGCCTGCCGCTCGATTTCGAGCTGGATGATCGTGCGTTCGACGGCATCGATCTCCACGGGCAGCGAATCGATTTCCATGCGGAGACTGGCTGCGGCTTCGTCGATGAGGTCGATGGCCTTGTCCGGGAGAAAGCGATCCGTGATGTAGCGGTGTGAAAGCATCGCGGCGGCGATGATCGCGGAGTCCTTGATCTTCACGCCGTGATGGACTTCGTAGCGTTCCTTCAGACCGCGCAGGATGGCGATGGCGTCTTCGACTGTGGGCTCGCCGACGTAGGTTTTCTGGAATCGGCGTTCCAGGGCTTTGTCTTTTTCGATGTACTTCTGATATTCGTTCAGCGTTGTCGCGCCGATGCAGCGCAAATCGCCTCGCGCCAGAGCGGGTTTCAGCATGTTGGAGGCATCCATCGCGCCTTCCGCGCCTCCGGCTCCCACAAGCGTGTGAAGCTCGTCGATGAACAGAATGATCTGGCCGCCGGCTTCCTCGATTTCTTTCAGGACAGCTTTCAAACGGTCTTCGAACTCTCCCCGGTATTTCGTTCCGGCAATCATGGCACCCAGATCCAGCGCGACGATCCGCTTTCCCTTCAACGATTCCGGCACATCGCCCGCGATCACCCGCTGCGACGCCGGGCTCTCCAATGAGAACGGGATTGTTCTTGGTACGCCGGGAAAGAATTTGAATGACGCGGCGGATCTCCTCGTCGCGGCCGATCACGGGATCGAGCTTGCCTTTGCGGGCAAGCTCGGTCAGGTCGCGGGAGTAGCGCTGAAGCGCCTGATATTTTTCTTCAGGGTTCTGGTCGGTGATCTTCTGCGTTCCGCGAATCGACACGAGCACTTTGAGGATCGCGTCTTTCGTCACACCATGCGATTGAAGCAGCCGGGAAACGGGCTCGCTTTTCGCGTTACTCAGCGCGATCAAGAGGTGCTCGGTGCTGACGTACTCGTCCTTGAACTGATCGGCTTCCTTGAAGGCGTCCTCGAGGATCCGGTTCAGGGAGGGACTGATGTGGACCTCCGCCTGGCCCTGGACTTTCGGCAGCTTCGCCACCAAATCCGCCAGGTCCCGGGCGACGGTCTGGAGATTCACCCCGAGTTTCTGAAGAATCGGCAGGACGACTCCTTCTTTCTGCTCGACGAGCGCCCACAACAGGTGTTCCGGGGACACCTGAGGGTTCCCCTTCTCCTGTGCATGCGACTGAGCAGACTGAAGCGCCTCCTGGCCCTTCAGCGTCAGCTTGTCAAACCGAATCATCTTCTTGGCCCTCCCTTCCTTATTCTTACTGTAGCGGCGGTCTATGCCGATTCCCCTCCTGAGTTAGGAGGGGTGGCTGCGCCATCAATAAAATGGCGCGAAGCCACCGAACTCGGCGCAGACGGGGTGGTTCCCCTGGAACACGCCCAGCAAGTAATAGCTTTGGAACCACCCCGCCTGCTCGGCCTTTTCTGGAATTTGATGGCCTCGCAGGCACCCCTCCTAACTCAGGAGGGGAGTTTCAAACGCGCAACTGTCAATTGGTTCACACGCCGCTCCGCCGCTGGAACGCGCAAATTGCAAATTCAGTGTTATCCCCTCTTACCCGGCGATCTGGATCTGCTTTGGCTTCAGCTGTTCCTTCTTCGGAAGGATGATCTTCAGGACACCATCTTTATAGTCGGCTTTAATCTTCTCGTCGTCCACCGTCGCCGGGATGGAAAACGAGCGGCTGAATCCGCCGTAGGCGCGCTCGACCCGATGGTAGTTTTCCTCTTTAGTCTCCTTGTCGAACCGGCGCTCGCCTTTGAGGGTCAGAACGTTCTTTTCCAGGTTGAGCGTAATGTCCTTGCGCTCCATTCCGGGCAGCTCGGCCTTCACGACAATTTCACCTTCGGTTTCAAAGATATCCACCGCCGGACTCCACGCCGTTGTCGCCGAGGCCTCACTGCCGCGCCATCCATGCCCGGCATCCTCGAAAAGCCGGTTCATCCGATCCTGCAGAACATTCATATCTCGAAAAGGATCCCATCTGATAACAGCCATAGTTGTAATAACCTCCATCAAATCTTAGTCGATACTAAGCATAAGATCTTAGCGTTTGGTTGTCAAGTCAGAATCTCCAGAATAAAGCATTTCAAGTAGAGGGTTTCTGGAACAGTCAATAAGATGGGATGGTCGGCCGACTGGAAACGACGCTCGAGGACCCGGATCCAGCATCCCGCGTCATTGGCTGCATCGGCAAGCATTTCGGCGAACAGGCCCTCACTGACATGATAGGAACAGGAGCAGGTAATAAGGATGCCCCCCGGACGGAGCAACCGCATGGCGCGATTGTTGATTTCCTTGTAGCCCCGGAGGGCGCCTTCCAGGCTTTCCCTGTTTTTGGCAAACGCAGGAGGATCCAGGATGATGGTGTCGTACCGGGCGCCTTCCTTATGTTGCTCACGGAGAAAGTCAAAGACATTGGCCTCGATGCACCGGATGTTGGTCAGTCCGTTTCGCTCGGCATTGGACTTTGCCAGCTCGACAGCGGGCCCCGAAATATCGACCGCCTCGACCTGCTCGCACAGATCGCTGATCTGCAGTGCGAAGGCCCCGGCATAGCAGAACGCATCCAGCGCGCGGCCGCGCGCATAGCGGCGCGCGGCCCGTCGGTTGTCGCGCTGGTCGAGGTAGGAGCCGGTCTTCTGGCCGCTGGTGAGAGAGATGGCCATCTGCTTCCCATCTTCGTTGACGATCAGCGTCTCCGGGAGCGGTTCGCCCATGACCTCCTGCCGAAGTTCCAAACCTTCGAGTTCCCGCACCCTGCTATCATTCCGGAAGAGAATGGAACGGGGCTGATAGCGCTCTGTGAGAATTGTACCGAAGAGCGGCTGGATCCGGTCGGTGGCCTGGCTGAGGCTTTGAACAACAAGCCGGTCGTCGTAACGATCGACGATCAGTCCGGGCAGCAGATCGCCTTCA
>QHXD01000664.1:4724-5130 GCA_003223895.1 Acidobacteriota bacterium | reverse complement strand
AGATCCGTCGATTTCTGTCTACCCCCTTGACGCTAACGGCGACACTGCACCGGTCAAGGTCATCCGCGGCGACAAAACGCAGTTGGACTGGCCATCGCAGATGGCGTTCGACGCGGAGACGGGTGAGATATTTGTCTCCAATGACATGGGACACTCCATCCTCGTGTTCAAGTCCACGGATTCAGGCAACGTCGCTCCTACGCGCGTTATCAAAGGTGACCGCACGGGCCTCGTCAATCCGCTCGGTATTGCCGTTGATAAGAAGAATAACGAACTCTGGGTTGTGGACATGGTCAACTCTTCTGCCTCTGTTTTCCCGTTGAAGGCCGACGGCAACGTGCCGCCGATACGCAAGATCCGAAGCGCACCTGAGGGCAAGAGGTCGCTGAAGTTCGGAAAAGTTGAG
>QHXD01000664.1:3042-4667 GCA_003223895.1 Acidobacteriota bacterium | reverse complement strand
ACGAACCTCCGGTAAGAGCTTTAGAAGGTCAAAAAACACTCCTCAGCAGAACCATGCACGGTATGGGATTCGATCCCATCCACGATGAACTCGTTGTGAACAGCCCGCTCGCCCAGGCCATTCTGACGTTCCGCGGCGGCGCCGACGGCGAAGAAGCGCCGATTCGCGTCATCCAGGGACCGAACACCAAGATCGTAGGCACGGGCTACGGCGCGCTGAGCACCGTAACTCCCGATTCCGAGGGCAATGAGATTTTTCTACCGATCGGTAACGGCGGATACCAGGGAGGTGGACCTCATCAGGAAGGCATCTTGGTTTTTGACCGCCTCGCCAATGGTGACGTTCCACCCAAACGATTCCTTATAGGTCCGAGCGGGCAGGTCGGCATCGATCCCGTCGCCAACGTGCTGATCGTTAAGAGTGGCGGCGGCATGATGATCTTCGACCGCAAAGCCAACGGCATGGACAAGCCCCTGCGCGTGATCCGCGGCCCGAATTCGATGGTGGGCGGCGGGCAGATCACGACGTATCCGGAAAAAGGCTGGATCATCACCGGAACCCGTAATGGCGGGTACGGCGTTTGGCACGTGAGCGACAACGGCGATGTTCCGCCCCGCTGGAACATACCGGTGCAGGATATCGTCGCGCGCAGTGACGATCACCCGGCACGAGGCGCACAGAATGTCGGCGTCGCCCTTGTTCCTCGCACGAAGGAGCTTTTCGTCGCGAGTTCGCAGTCCAATCGCATCGTGGTGTTCGCCTTCCCAAGCCCTCCGCCGCGAGCTGCGCTGTTACGCGCCGTTCGCGGCTAGTTTGAAACTATCCTCGACCTGGAGAAGATTTCAGCTCGCGGTTGTATCGATTCAATGGTCCGACTAAGGCGGACATCGTCGTCCACTATGATCATCCTCTGGCCGACCGGAAAATGGAGTTCTACGTCAAGGTTGAGAATGTGTTCAATCAGCAGGCCTACGAGAATGGGTTTATCGGGCCGAAAGCGTGGGCCATCGGCGGTCTACGGTTGAAATACTGATGTTGACGACCATCGTACTGACGTTTGCATTGAGCACACCGGCCTCGAATCCCGTAGCCGACATGTACCTGCATGAGGTGGATCTCGTCGAACAAAACGCGCTGAAGCTTGCAGAGGCCATGCCGGCGGACAAATATGACTTTCGTCCCACAGATGGGGCCTTCGCGGGCGTGCGCACGTTTGGCGAACAAGTCAAACACATCGCCACCATGATCTTCATGACGGCAGCGATCGTGCTGGAAGAGAAGTCTCTTTACGGCCCTGGCACCAACGACAACGGGCCGGATTCCATTCAGGGGAAGGAACAGATCATCGAATACTTCAAGGCTTCTCTCGCGTATGCGCGTAAAGCCATGGCCTCACTGAATGAGAAGAACCACCTCGATCCCATCAAGACTTATTTCGGCCTGATGGCGCGGTCCGCTGTGGCGGCCGGTGTCGCATATCACAGCTACGACCACTATGGCCAAATGGTGGTCTACGCGCGCATGAATGGATTCGTCCCTCCCGCGAGCCAACCGCGATAGGCGCGAGAAAGGCGCTGCGATTTTTTAATCAGTACGCGCCGCTTCCAACATGGTTCGAACGTTCA
>QHXD01000664.1:0-2955 GCA_003223895.1 Acidobacteriota bacterium | reverse complement strand
CGTCGGGTCGATGGTAGGTCGCCGTAATGTCACGCCTGACGGCGCCAGCAATCCAATCCGGAAACCTTGGCACCGGTTTCGGGACTCCATTGCCTCCGCCTTCACACAAATGCAGAGGAGGTCGGGAGTGGAGCAACATGGGAAAGAAAGATCGAGAAGGGTCGTTGAGTGAAATTCTACTGTTCGGCGTTGTGAATCAGGGATCGCTTCACGCACATGCGACAAAACCATAGAAGTCTGTCGGGAAGGATTTAGCGATATCTGTCGACGAAGCCGAGATCGGCTCCTATGGATTCGGTGCAAGGGGTTTGCGCCGACCGTGTCGGATATGCAGGACCTGTACCTTGTTCGTCTCGATAGTGAACAGAATGCGGTAAATGTGTGGTTTCCTTCCGAATAAAAGTTGACGCACCTCAAAAGGAAAACGCGCACTTTCGGGCGCAACGGGACAGCGTTCAGGGAATTCGGCCAATGACGCAAAGGCATCATCAAGTGACAGAAACCAGTCAATGCCTGCTTGGCCAGTGTGTTCGGCGAGCAGCCATTCCAAAATTGATTCCGCGTCGCGTTCGGCCTGTGCCGAAATCTCAACGCGAAATGTCATGCTTGCGACGTATATCGGCGAGGAACTCGTCGGCGGGTCGAGTGTGTCCGGCTTCCACGTCATCATACCCCTGCTGGATACCTCGAACGGCTTCCTCAAAGTCCTGGCTTTCCCATTCCAAGTAGGCGGCCAAAGCCTCATCGAGGGCTTCGGCTGGAGTCTTTCCTCGCCGACGCGCGAATTCTTCCAATTCCGCCTGACGTTCGGGTTTTAGGGGTATCGTTTTCATAACCACTCCTGAGTTCCATCGTAAGGTTGCTTAACCGTATGGTCAAATGTTTCTGCCAGCGGGGTCCGCTGGCAATCGCGACTCGTGGCGGAATGATCACCGAGCACCGAGCGTATCCCATTTGTATCCCATTAAGAGGTTGTCGAATCCGAAAAGCGGAAAATGCAGCGATTTCCTGAGCCAGAAACGCATGCCATAGGCGCGATTGTCGTTTAGATTCAATCGTCGCCCATTTTCCCAAGGTGGACGTCGCGGGTTCGATCCCCGTCTCCCGCTTTCTTTGTTTTCAACATTTTGCCACGCTTCGCCGCCCGTCGCATCCTCGAAAGGCACCTCTTAACGGGGTAACAAAGTGGTAATAGCCGATCATCTGTCTCTTATTAAAGAGGATGTGTTGTTCTGAATGCCAGCTTGATTGGTTGCGATTCTGTGCCTGTCGATGGCGAATTGCTATTTTATGCGCATTTCCTGAGGCTTTGTAACCTTGATACGATGAGCCGTGCCAGATCTGGGTGTCCCTTTTTCTTCACTTGATTGTCACTATCGTTCGGCTCGCTGGTCCTGGTGGCGCACGGTCGATCGTTGCTGAATCCGTTCTCGCCAGACAGCAACTCGATGGATAATCCAAACATTGTTTTCGCCGTCAGTGGCAACGCCTGCTCCCACCCCAATGATCCAGTTCTCCGGCAATTGCGGCCAATACGGATCCACGTGAAGAACAGGCATCTGCCTTTGTGTTCGGGCCGCTAGCCGTTGCTGGATCACGATGGGGCAGAATGCGGTAATCACGAGAACGAACAGGACGGGTCTATGCATGAACCTAATCTCCCCTCTCAGGGTTTCAGTTGCGCATCATGTTATTAGCACATGAACAGGGCGGCGCTCGAAAAACGAACGGCTGTTCCCAAAGCGACGTGTCCTACCAATCCTGGCTCAGCCGGCAAGTTGACATATGACGTGAGATCTTTATCGGAAGTGCTCCGACGGAAAAAGTCGGATTAACGAACGGGATGTTTCTCCGGAGCGTTTTCGATAAAGATCTCGCGTTAATCGGACAGATGCCTATAAGGTCCCAGAAGTCTCGAGCGTTCGCGGAAGTTGAAATTCTGCTCACGTTAGCGTTTGGCCGTCCTAACGGCCGTGGCCGTCCGTGGTGTCTTTCTTCGGCGAAGCGGCATTATGCCGCAGTCGCCCACTTCAGGTGCTTAGCTGATCAGGAGGTCACCTGATTACCCGGCGTCGAGTTATTTCTTGCGGAGTGAACACAAGGTTCCTGCCCACATATGCGCGGCGCGCATCGTCGGGTGAGATTTTGGAGAGATCACCGATGGCCTCCAAAATCTCTGTAGCGGTCCTACGAAGGTCGCGGTGAGTCGCATCGATGGCCTGGCGTCGATCTAAGGATGGCGGGCAACTCCACGTCGTCAATCCGTACAGGTAACAGCCGACCGCGCGGATCTATTGGCCAGCGAATGCAGCGATGACAACGCGCCGGTGCACGAAGCCGGAACGATCGAGTGGTCGAAACGGCACGCAATGGAAGAAGCAATAGGCCTAAGTGACGGCCTTTAGAGTTCGCCTCCCTGGCGACGACGGCGGCCTCGGACGGTAATTTCGTGCAGGCTGCTGTTTGTTGTAGGATGACGCTTGGACGTTGAAGCCCGGGAGGCACCATGAGGCACGCCGTTTTCGCATCCGCCGTTCTTACCTTCACGCTCGCTCAGCCCGCGCTTGCTCAGCTCGAAGATAAGCCGGTGCCCATGGATAAGGCGCCGTTCCACATTCCAGTCTTTCAGAACGACTGGATCATTCTTCTGAACGTCAATATCCCGCCCGGGCGCAACACCGGCTATCACATCCATTATGCCGACTCCGTATCGGTCAACCTCATGCCCGCCTCGCAAACGAACCAGAATTACGGTTCGAACGAGGTGAGCGCTCCGGGCACGGGCGGCGAAGGCGCTCCGGGCCGCGCGACATTTACCAATGTCACCAAGGATGGACCGCGGACGCACAAGGCGACCAATGTCGGTCCGACGCCGTTCCACAACATCTCCTTCATCTTCGAGAAGCCCGGACCTGCCGGAAACACAGTTTCGGATCGCTCTGGCGTGAACGGTTA
>QHXD01000148.1 GCA_003223895.1 Acidobacteriota bacterium | reverse complement strand
TTCTACGCGGCATGGTCAACGCCCATCCTCCACGACACGCTGACCGGCCTCAAGATCAACACAAAGTGTCAGGTCATGGACCGTAATGACCAGGTCATAACCGGTCTCTATGCCTGTGGTGAAACCGCAGGCGGCTTCGCATTGCATGGGCTGCCAAGAGTCACGGTATTTGGCCGCATAGCCGGCCGTGAGGCTGCCCGCGCTACAGGCTCCTAAGCGACAGACGGAACCACAAAAAGACTTTTTCTCGGGTGCGCGAAGATCGTGACGCGAGGATATTCCCCTCCTGGAACAGGGGGGTGGCTGCGCCATTAAGAAAAAGATCCCATTCCGAAGCGGCGCAGACGGGGTGGTCGCTCACCCGAAATGTTTCGCCGAACTGACCACCCCGGCCGCGCTTTCAAAGGAGGCTTCGCGGCATTTTCTTGATGGCGCGTCCACCCCTCCTGTCCCAGGAGGGGAACACCCTCGCCTGAGGCTAAGCTCGATTTGCTTGCGGCTCTGCCGCTTTGTGCTTCTTGTGGTTTCCGATTGTCACGGAGTTGAGGGTTCCTCTTACTCTTCAAAGCTTTTCTTGATCTTCTTGAACAGAAGCCCAGATATCTTCACTCGGCTTCATTCTTAGAGGGCGGCGATAGTTGTTCCACCAGGATGCGTATCACCTGCAAACATTCTTCACAGGTTCCCAAGTGTTGGATTTCTGATTGTTCGAGCACTGCATTTCCCGCGACTGCTTCATACAGTTTGCGGGCCTCAACGTGGCTGGGCTCCATGTCCCATACCTTCCTTTTATGGGAACCGTAGGAGAGCATCTAAACCCCAACAATATTCCCGGAATCGATTTGCAGATTCTGCACCGTGGTTAATGCATCATCGTTACCACTCGGCCGGTCCGTATGTCTCTGATAGTTCTGACGGTGCTTCAGACGGGATCAAACTTTCATGAAAACTCATGGAAATGTTGCAGGCTTTGCCCGAGTGAGCACTGCTCCATGGAGTCAGTATTAGGTGGGAAACGCGCCCAGGATCCGTGTCGAGTCTGCGCGAATTACAACCTGGATATTCAGAGCACCTCGGCCGATAGCAGCGAACCTGAACGTACCGGCGTTGTCGGTTAGGGTTGAGGCGATCGGAATGTTGTCTCTCATCACAGTGACTACTGCCCTGCTTACGAAATTTGTGGTTTCTCTTTCCAGAATCTGACCGATGATCGAGGCTTCGTGCTGGCTTGCCTCTATTTTCATATCAATGTCGATGGTTTGTGTTTGAAGAATGATCCGCCGGTCGGGCGTTTGTCCGCGATGCTCCGCCGGTGCCGGCTCCTGGTGACTGTCAAGTACAAAAGCTGCGAGGAAAGTTTCACAGTTCGGTTCAGCTTCAAGAATTTGAAATTCGAAGAGGTTGGTTGTTGACCCGTCGGGGAACTGGATCGTGTATTCAGTGAACGCAGGACGAAACGGATCTGACTTCATGTCGGTGACTGTGCCCCAATAGACTGGATACAGGTCCGCAAACCTCGGGAGAATCACAATCGGATCGCCTATATCGAAGCGTTGCATGACGGATTCTGGTGCACGATCGGCGCCTCCTGCCCGAATCGATCACCTCTCCCTACATGAATTTATTTGACGAGTAATTAGCAAGATATGGGAACTTAAACTTCTATCTTGAGGCGGCAAGGACGTGGCAGCGTCTGCCGCTTTGTTGCGACGACGACCAACCATGCTATGCTTATTTAATACCATTGGAAAGCCAATGGTTTTGGTTTAATTTGCAGCACTTGCTGCAAACACGGCATATGTGGCACCGGAAGGAATCTGATGAAGAACATTGCTGTGACTCATATAGAGAATCGCCGCCTCTTTGAGTCTGCGACCGGAACTGTCAAATTAGAAGATTGGGAACGACAACATCTTCATCTGTGTGAAGTGTGTCAAAGCGTTTTCTGCGTCTTCCTCCGTCAACCGGTCAGCAATCCCAAGCCCGCCCGAGCCGCAAAGAAAAAGGAACCTGTCGCGTAGGACACAACAACAAACCAGAAGCTTTCCAGGCAACTCGCCTACACAACCGCACGCAACGTGCCGGGAGTGTTGAGCGTGGGTAACGAGCTGATAGTCGAAAAACCCCCTAAGCCACAGGGTAGAGGAACACGGATTCCCTTCATATCGGAGTGAAGGGAAATCGGTAATTTTGGTCTGCAGGCTGGGGAAATTCCACCCTACCCGGCTTCAGACCGAATCGACTTGCGATGGGGAAAATGATGTGGCGCTGTTACATGCAGATCAATCTCGAGTCGGGTATGTCTCGTGCAATTTAGATTGGCCGTGTGCTATCTAAGATGGCAGTCAGCACACATCGAACTAATGGATGGAGACAGGCAAGTCGTTATGAAAAGAACACCGTTTGCGTTTCAACGCCACGTGTAAGTGCCTATGACAGCACGTCACTTTTTGCTGACTGTTATCCTGCTGTTAGCCTTCAGTGTGCAGGCGCTGGCCAATCCCCTCCCGCTGATCGTTCAGGTTTCCCCAACGGCGCGCATTACCAACATCGCTGCCGCGCTCGGCGCCACGCTTGTCGACACAGTTCCGGGTGCGAATATTCATTTGCTCAACGTGCCGGTTGTGCCGTCATCACTGACGGCGTCTTCGCTCGGCATTGAGTGGATGGAACTGAATACGGGAGTGACATTGCCGGGCTTTATTCAAGTCGGAATCCTGACCGTTCCCGGCACCACAGTATCGGACTGGTACAAGTATCAACCCTCGATGCAATTGATACGGGCCGGGGCAGCGTTGCCGTACTCGGCCGGCCGGGCCGTTGTTGTAGCCGATATCAATTCTCAGGTGGACTACGCGCACCCGGCACTTATCGGTCACCTGACCAGCGGCTACGACTTCGTGGCCACCCGTCCGGCCGGCTCGACTGCTCTGAATCAAGCCGAAACAGGCTTTTTGGACCAGGCGGAAACCGGGTTCCTGGATCAAGCGGAAACCGGGTTTCTGGACGAATACGGTGCCAGCATCCTGGATCATTCCCAGGCGGGTTCCCTGTATAGCCTCAATCCCGCTTACAGCCATGGTACGCTCTGCGCCGGCGTCATCGCCGCGATCGCGCCCGCCAGCATGATCATGCCGCTGCGAGTATTCGATGATGCGGGGCGTTCAGACATTTTTACCATCGCAAAGGCAATCCGATACGCCGTACAGCATGGAGCTCAGGTGATCAACATGAGCTTTGGCACCCTGAAGCCATCGCCGGCGCTTAGTAACGCAATCAATTATGCGAGGAATGCGGACGTCATAATGGCCGCATCCGCCGGTAACAACAACACGTCCAATCCGCAATATCCTGCGGCTCTCAGCGGAGTATTGACGATAGCCGCGACCGATCTTCTGGATCGGAAGGCCTCATTTTCGAATTTCGGCAGTTCAGTCTTCGTGACTGCGCCGGGCGTCAAGATATTCTCGGCTTATCCCGGTGGTTACTACAGTATCGTTTCCGGTACGTCGTTCAGTGCTCCCATGGTTGCGGGGACGGCAGCTCTGATTCGTTCGCTGAGAACAGCGAGAGTCTCGACATCCATTTCTGTGGGCTCGGTCAACATCAACTCGAGAAATCCCGGTTATGTGAATCAACTGGGATATGGCCGCATCGATGTGCGCCAGGCAGTAAACCCGAACTGATTTCTCGAGCTGCTTCAACCGCTCATGAAGCTCATGACCGCATGTGGCCGCGGTCTCAAAGGCCTTAGTGGGTAACAAGGTCAGCGGCGTCGAGGGCATACCATCTTCGAACGGTGGCATTTTCATCGGGGACAGCCTGTCGCCAAATGCAAGCCTCAACATCCTGATCGAAGGAAATTCAATCTCGGACATACATAGCGTGAACCGAGGAGCGTACGCGATCCATGTCAACAATGGAGCTAGCACCGCTTCGTCCGCGATCGGCTATACAACAGTAACGATACGGAACAACACCATCAGTAACTTGGTTGGTGGTGGCTGGACACATGCCATCGGATTGGAGGGTGACACCCCCGGCGTTCTTGTCGTGGATAACTCCATCAGCAACCTGGTCGCACCAAGTGACTCAGTTGCAGTCTGGTTCGAAGACAATCCGTCTTTCTCGACCGGACAAGTTAACCAAAACAACTTCAACGTCACCATCGCCGCATATGGGATCGCGGTTCATCCGGCCCTCAGCCTGGCTTATCCGGCCTTGAGCGTCGATGGCACCTGCAACTGGTGGCGTGACGCAGGCGGGCCAGGTCCAGTTGGTTCGGGCTTTGGCGCCAGGGTCACCGCCAACGTTGACCGATCCCAACGGGCGGGCCACTTTCGGCTTCACGGTGAAGTGCTGCGCTGCGACAGGGAACCTGGAGTATAACGACCATGCGGCGGACGTCCGGATAAAGGCTCAAGCCATTGATGGACTGGTTATCGGCAGCCCCGGCACGTCCTGCCCGGCGACACCTGGAAGCCAGCACGCCAGATTCACTGGAACGGCCGAGGTGATTCGGTCGATCGGCACAACCACGGAGCCGTTCATCGTTGATGTCGACGACTGCGGCGAACCCGGGACTTCCGACACCTTCGGCATCAAGACGTGTGAACATCAACTGGCTTGTAAACGTCTAACCTTCGTACAGGCGATCCACTTCTAAATTCTTCGCCTTCGCCTCGGATCAAGGGAGTCAGCGGACATCTGGTTTGTCACATGGGATGCAATATTGAGGTAACAATCTACGAAACTGTTCCAAGGCTTCGATCGACAGCACGGCATGAATCGAGGGCGACTAGTGGCGGAACAGCCGCCGCATGGCGCCACCGATAGAGGCCGCGCGCAGTTGTACGCGAACCTCGGTGCTCTGACTCGCCATCAATTGCACCTCGCGGACCTCTGAGCCGTACCGGGGATGGCTCACGCGGAGCCGATAATGACCCTCATCTAACGCGTAGCGCGCCTTTCCGGACCCGTTCGGCTTTAGTGTTGTAATGACGGCATCCCGCGGTGTCAGGATCTCGATCGTCGCATCGGACACGGCCTTCTCTGTTTTGGCGTCCTGCACAATCGCCACGAGTTCGGCTTTGTCGGGAGCGGGTCTGATGAAGGCGACGAGAGCGCCTGTGATCGACAAGATGCCTGCGGCAAGACCGACGAAAGTCTGAACCCTTGAAACAGAGATGTTCAGCCGAGGAAATGCAAAGATCCTGAAATTTATGCCCATGTTCTTATCCTGTAGATGCTTACCGAGGCCTTTCCTGGTGGCAGCGGCGCAAAGCTTAATTCCCGCAAACTACCTTTGTCGGTTCGTGTCGTGCTGCTGTCAACACCAAAGTCGCGAAGGCACGAAGAGACAAAGGTTTAGGCGACTCCGGGCGCCAAGGAGGAGCCTTCGGCCGCAGGGACTTTGTCCACACACCCTCTTCGGAAGCACACTCGATAACGCTCTCAGGCTACTCACCGGTTCCGGCACGAAGACGGGGAACCAGCCGCGGATTACGCGAATTTCGGGTCCAACGGCTGTGTGCTCAAACTGTTTAACGGCTTCATCGTAGCGGCGCGCATAGTATAGAGCGCTGCCGACATTCCGATTGCCCAGGAGCGAGAGCGGGTCGAGCCGGAGCGCGCGTTGCATTTCCTCAACCGCTTGATCGTGCCGGCCCATCGCACTCAAATAGAACCCATGAAACGTACGGATTTCTGCGGAGTTCGGCTCGAGTTGAAGAGCGCGGTTGAACTCACGTTCGGCGGCAGGAAAGTCCCAGTCGTAATTGAAATGGATCATCGCAAGCACGTAATGGGCCTGGCTCAGCGAGTTATCCATCTGTAGCGCCTTCTCTGCCGCGGCTTTCGCTCTTGGGATGATTTCGCGAACGGGACCGGCGCCCATCAGGTTCATCGTGATCAGGGAGTCAGCCAAACCGGCATGAAGTATTGGGCTGTCCGGCTGGAGCGCCAGTGCGCGCTCGGCGTACTCCACGCTTTTCCTGGCGCCTTCCGCTGTTCTTCGAAAGAGAAACTGACGGCTTTTCAGGTACGCGTCGTAAGCTTCGGAATTGACGACGGGAGCGGTCGTCAGTAGCGCTTTCTCCTGAGGGGTCACGCGAACCTGGATTTGCCCGGCGATATCGCGGGCAACATCGTCCTGCAGTGCCAGGATGTTTTTCAAGTCGCCTTCATACCTTTGCGCCCATACATGTTTATCCTCCCGCGCCAGCACCAGTTGCGTGGTGATTCGAACGCGGCCACCCGACCTCACAGCTGTTCCTTCGATAACCGCATCGACGTCGAGTTCGCGTGCGATTTGAGGAAGAGGCTTGTGAGGTTTTTTATATTGCATCATTGTTGTTCGCGAGATGACCCGCAGCGCCTCGATCTGGGCGAGGTCGGTATGAGTGCGTCGGTCACGCCATCCGCGAAATAGTCCAATTCGGCGTCATTCGACAGACCTTCAAGAGGTAAGACAGGCAGTTGTGGATTTTCCGACCATTGCTAGTGCTGGCGGCAGCTGGATTTCTCCAGGTCGCGAGCATCCCTGTGAGCGCCGCCCCGTCAAGACTCGAATCACTCTAATGATCAAACGTTCGCGGTGGATGTTGCAGTCGATATGCGGACCTTTGCGATCGTTCCCTCTACCGGCAATCCTCCCGGTAAGCCGGCCGGGCCGAATCGAGGAACCCCATTTATCGTTAATGGAAAGATCTTTCCGGCGGGCGTTTTGCCCACGGGCGCCGCGCACAATGATCCAGGTGGCTCCGGAAGCCTCGGTGACTGGATCTGCAGGGGTATTCTCACAAGTGATCTCTCGGATCAGTTGAGCGGCGCCGAGAAAGTTGGGTTCGACACCACCCAGATGTTCGTCTTCGGCAGCGACAAGACGGCTATTTGGACTGAAGGTCTCGAAGCCGGTCTTGGCGAGGCCGGCGTGAAGACCCACCGGATCATCCTGGGCGGTACGGGCCAGTTTCGTTCCGCGTCGGGTGAGGTGTTGCAGGACAGCCTCGGCACGAACGCAACGGGAGCACCGAACATTCGGCTCACGTTCACATTCGCTAAGCACGATCGCGACTGAATCCATCGAAGCCGGCCAGGCGGAGTTAACATCGTATCTAACTCGCCTGGTCTCGGGACCCAGTGGTCTTCATTCGACTTTTCACAACGTGTTTTTGAATCAAAATGGCAGGTGATTTATGAATCGAAATAACTCTCGGCCCAGTGGCCGCAGGGAATTCCTGGCGCAAGTGGGCTTGGCTGCAATGGCGGCCAGCGGGGCGCTTGGCGTGAGCTCCGGCCGCCTTGCAGCAGAAGAACTCGGACCGATCAATGCACATCAACGCGCGGAGAAAGCGTACAACCTGCGCCACGATGCCGCGCTCTTCCAAAGACACTTACCACTGCCGTCGCATGCCATCAATGGCGACGACAGGCGATACCACGACTTCATTGGCAGCTTTTCGAAAACGCTGCCGCATGATTTCTTAGGAATTGTCGACGACGGCGCCTATGCGGCGTTGCGCCACGCATTGGATACAGGCAGTCCCGGTGATTTCGCGACCATCCCTATGGGTGGAACGGCCAAGCTGATCAACCCACAAACTTTTCCCTCGGCCGGGACGCGGCCGGCGTGCACTGGCGCAGTGACGCCATTGAAGGCTTGAATCTGGGGGAGGCGGCAGCAATCGCCGTACTCCACGATCTGACGGGATGTTACAACGAGGATTTCAGCGGGTTCACGTTTACGAGGTTTGACGGGACAGTCGTCAAAATTTGAAGCGGCGGGCAGCCCATTTGAGTTTTTGGACTGTCGACAGCGGATTCGTAGCCGCGGGCTTTACGCCCGCGTTCAAGCACAATCGAAGAATTCTTCTGGAGGTATTTGAACGCGGGCATAAAGCCCACGGCTACGTGCATTCCCGATGATTCTCCGCAGGGAGAAATCGCCCTCAGAAAGGCGGGCAGGACAGCCGCCTACTTCCAGCTATTCATGGCCTTTCTTTGCAGCGACTCCGGGCCAAGTTCCGACAGCTCCATCCGAATGCCGTCAGGGCCGGTGGCGTTGGCGATCACCGAGTTCGTGCGCGAGGCACGCGGCTCCTCGACTTTGACCCCATGCTGTGCCAGACGCGCCAGAGTCGCGCGTATGTTCTCGACGTGCAACCCAAGGTGGCTGATTCCGGGACGGCGGTCCGCCCCAGCCGGCTGCACCTCGATGAAGCTGTCACGGCTGACCTGGACGTACGCCAAGGTCGGCTGTCCCGTTTTTTCATCACGAACCGTAAATGCCTCGCGGAATCCCATGCTCTCCTTAAAAAACTTCATGGCCTCATCAAAATTCGAAACCGTGATTCCGACGTGATTCACGTTGATGACCCTGTCCGTCTGGGCAATGCCCGTTTGCACTGCCAACCCCAGCAGAATTCCTCCGACAAACAACGCTAAACTACGCATAACGACTCCTTTCTTTGAATTTCGAATCTATTGACCGAGCGGCGTCGTCACGGCGATCAATTCCGTGCCGCCAGAATTCAACCGGGGTTTCTCCCACTTCACCATTCCTCGTGGAATTCCCACGTTTGCTCCTTTTCCTGAAAGCGTTATCGTGAATGTCCGCTTTTCTCCGGGCGCCAGGCGAGGTATTTCGAACTCTGCAGCATTGCTGTTTGTGATCACATCACGATGGACACCGGTATAACCGCCGCCCGTTGTTGCCTCAACCATGGTGGTTACTTCCTCCGGGTCTTTTCCTCGAAGCAGCGGAAGCGTGACGGTGATGTACTCGGCCGTAAGACCCTTGCCGGGCGTGCCGGTATTCTGAAGCGTGATGGTGTATGTGACGCCATTCCCAGAAGGGACGCCGGCGCTGATCTGGGCACCGATGGGAACGCGAAGCCCTTGCTCGTTGGCGAAGAATTCCCAGAGGTCTTTCAGCGTGGCCTCAGATATTTGCTGTTTGGAATAGTTGCCCATTCGAAGATGAGGGCGATTGACGTTGAGCGGCGCGGTGGTGTGTTCGTACACCTCCTGTCTGAACCATTCGAAATCCGCGCCTATGCTGCCCGCGGTTCTGCGCGGATTTGCCATGACCGGGCCGTGGCACTGACCGCAGCCGGACGAAACCATCAGTTTTTGCCTTGGTGTGGCGAGGGGTGGAACCCGCGTGTGCCACTCGGGTGCAGCACCAGTGGGCTTCGGCAAGCTCGCCAGGTAGGCCGCAACCTGGCCCACCTGCTGATCGTTAAGATTCTTGTCGGGCACGAATGCCGGCATGATTCCCGGTCCCTGGCGGACCGCACGCAGGAACTGCGCGGAAGTCAGTTGGTGGCCCGCGAGAGGCTTGGCAAAGCCACCCTCTCCCTGATCGCCGTGACAGAGTTTGCAGTCATTCTGCAAGCCGAAATACCCCTGCCAAATCTCTTTCCCGGATTGAATATCGGAGCTGCCGGGAGTCTGAGCGAAGGCCTGGCCCGAGGAAAAGAAGAACAATGCAGCAATAATGTGGCGCATGGGCGTCTCCTTGGTTTTCGCGGATACGGGGATTATATATACGCCAGAACTTGGCGAGAGCAGAATTAGTTGTTTGTGCGTATGATTCTCTGCAAAAATCAAGCACCCAGGGGTGACTGAGAGGCAGATGAAAAAATCCAAAGGGCCGATCATATTGGCGTTCGCCGCGGGCTTCATGGTTTGTCTCGCTGAGATCCCGGCAACGGCACAAACCGCCGGCGCGAGACCCGCCACGGTCAGTATGCCCCGAACCGCCGATGGAAAACCGAACTTGAACGGGGTTTGGCAGGTATTGAACACGGCAGCCTGGGATATCCAGGACCACACCCGGCAACTAGGCGTCCCGCCCGGGCTCGGTGTTGTGGAAGGCAACGAAATCCCGTATCAACCGGCGGCATTGACAAAAAAGCAGGAGAACTTCGCGAACCGGCTGACGGCTGACCCGACCGAAGCCCGGTGTTTCCTGCCTGGCGTGCCGCGCGCCACTTATATGCCTTTTCCTTTCGAGATTGTTCAAACGCCGAACTCGATGGCGATCCGATATGAGTTTGCGCATGCCGTGCGCATGGTTCCGGTGAACGGGAGCAAGCATGCCGAAGGCATCCCTCCAACCTGGATGGGAGACTCGCGCGGCCGCTGGGAGGGCGATACGCTGGTCGTCGATGTGACGAATTTCAACGACCAGACCTGGTTCGACCACGCCGGCAACTTTCACAGCGACGCTCTGCATGTCGTCGAGCGCTATACGATGACGAATCCGGACCACGTTCTTTATGAGGCCACCATCGAGGATCCAAAGGTATTCGCGCGACCCTGGAAAATGACCATGCCCTTGTATCGCCGCGTGGACAAGAATGCAAGGTTGCTCGAGTACGAGTGTGTCTTTTACCTTCAGGAGGAGCGATACAAGAATGCTCCTTTCAAATAAGTGAAAACATCGGGAGGTGTCATGAAAACCGCAGCGGTCCTGATCGCCATGGTGTTGCTTGCTTCAACGGCGATCGCTCAGTCGACGACATCTGCTCCAGTGAACGCGTCGACACCGGCGCGCCTATCGGACGGTCAACCGAACATGCAGGGGTTGTATACCCGAAGCGGAGTCAAGGCCCTGGAGGCAGAACCGCCCTTCAATCCGATCGATCCAGGAGACAAGAACCCCTTGTAGGTTTCCAATCGTGGAGACGGCCTCGGCCCGTATCCGCGAATATTTGGTGAAGGCGGAAACGTCTTACGCGGACAGCAGCCGCGCGCACAGCGCCCGACCGGCATTGTCTTCCCTGCAAATAAAAAGCTTCCGTGGCGGCCCGAGGAAGACGCGAAACGGCGGCAATTCCTCCTGGACATGAATCCCCCGAAAGACCTGCGGCACATCGAACTCAATTCGCGGTGCGCGCTGCCCGGTCTGTTCGAGGGAGAAGACGGTAACAACCCGTATACGATTCTTCAACCTCCCGGACAGGTTGTGATCATCTACGATTACAACCACACGAGCCGTGTGATCGACCTGAACAGGCGGGAACATCCTGGTAAGAATATCCGGCTGTTCATGGGCGACTCGCTTGGCCAGTGGGAAGGAAATACACTCGTCGTCGACACCACCAATTTCAACGGCCGCCTGGCGTATTCCAGAGAGATACCATACTTGAGCGAAGATTTGCACACCTTGGAACGCTTCACCGTCGCCAACGAGAGCACGATTGATTACGAAGTCACAATCGAGG
>QHXD01000638.1 GCA_003223895.1 Acidobacteriota bacterium | reverse complement strand
CCCGTGCTATCGCCAATGCGATCCCGCTTGACTCCGAAGTTTTCGAGCAGCGTCAGATGCAAGTTTGCCAGGGGTGTTTCTTTTGGATAACGAATATGTCGTCCGCCTTTAAGCGTGCCGGCGCCGCCTCCCGCCAACACGAGCGGGATGCTCCGCGGATCGTGGGCGTTGCACTCACCGATGCCGGTTCCGTACATCAATGTGGCATGGTCCAGCAGAGTACCGTCGCCGTCGGGAGTCGAGCGCATCCTGTTCAGCAGGTAGGCAAACTGTGTGACGTGATATGCGTTGATCTTTTCAACTTTTGCGATTTTTTCGGCCTCCCCGGCGTGGTGCGTAACCGGATGATGCGCGTCCGGTACGCCCACCTGCGGATACGTCACACCGCTGAACTCACGGCCAAGCATCAAGGTGATGACGCGGGTCAGGTCGCACTGGTATGCAAGCACCTGCAAGTCACACATCAGCTTCACGTGCTCGTCGTAGGTGGCAGGGATGCCGGCGGGATGATCGATTACAGGCAGATCCTGATCGTTCTGCTCCTCAGCCAGCTGGATGCGGCGCTCCACATCGCGGATGGATTCGAGATATTCGACGAGCTTGAGCCGATCGCCCGGGCCCAGCGAACCCTGCAGACGCGCGACCTCTTTGGTCACCGAATCAAGCACGCTGCGCTGCTGCCGGATGCGGGTCAGCCGCGCTTTCGGATCGGTGTTCCCTGTATCGCCGAACAGCCGCTCGAACACCGCGCGCGGATTGTTCTGAGTGGCGAGCGGAGTGTTGGCGCTTTTCCAGGAAATGGTATTGGTATAAGCGCACGCAAAGCCGACGTCGCAGGCGCCGGCGGTCTCGCCGTTTTCAATCGCCAGCTCGAGCGACGCGAGCTGCGTGTGCTTGCCTGTTTCCTGGGCGAGAATCTGGTCCATCGAAATACCGGCGTCGAGCCAGGTTTCGCTGGTCGGAGGCGATATGTCGGTGAGGAACCTTGTGCTCGCTTTGGCATGGGCGCCCCCCGGCCGTCCCGGAGTGGGAACACACGCCAGATTGCTTAACACAAGAAGCTGATCACGATAAGGCGCGAGCGAGCTGAGCGTGGGTGTCAATTCGAACGCCGCGCCGTCGAGGAGAGGCGTCCATTTGTTCATGATCATGCCGTTTGGTATGTACATCACGCCCAGACGGTTGATCGGCTTCGCTGGAGTCTTGCCCAGAGCAGATAATGCGGGCACCATCGCATCCAATACCGGCAACGCCAGCATTGCACCAAGGCCGCGCAACACCGTGCGACGGGAAACGACCCTATTCGTGATAATCATTGTCTAGTCTCCTCTGTCTGTAGCGGCGGTCTATGACCGCCGGCGGTCATAGACCGCCGCTACAGTTACCTTACTATACCCATGCTAAACGGCGTGCTCCGAACGATGCCCAGTACCAGCGAAGACCACCGGTGATCACTCGGGGCGCTCTCGCGTACGATCCTGCGGATCGCAGGCAAATCGTAATATTCGATACCACGACCTATGCTATAGGCCAGAAGCTTTTCCGCCAGCGTCCGGACATAATCGTCCTTGTGATTCACCAGAAGTTTCCGAAGGCCTGCGACACCTTCGAATGTGGTCCCGTCGGGCAGCGACGCAGACGCATCGACCTTTTCACCGTCGGCAGCCGTTCGCCAGTTCCCTAGCGCGTCGAAATTCTCGAGTGAGAACCCCAGCGGATCCATCCGCTGATGACAGCCCGCGCAAGCCGGATTGTTGCGGTGCTGCTCCATTCGATCGCGGAGCGAACGAGGCTGACCGTCCTGGCCGGGATCTTTCAGGGAGGGTACGTCGGCCGGTGGTGGCGGCGGTGGCGCACCCAATATATTTGCGAGTAGCCATTTGCCGCGCAGCACCACCGACGTGCGGTTCGGATAGGACGTAACCGTGAGAACGCTCGCCTGGCCGAGCAGGCCACCGCGAACCCCGTCCGTAAAACTCACCTTCCGGAAATGGTTGCCGTAGATATTCGGAATCCCGTAATGGCGGGCCAGGCGTTCGTTCAGGTACGAATAGTTCGCCGTCAGCAGCTCCAGCACGCTGCGATCTTCGCGCAACTGATTGGCCAGAAACTCCTCGGTCTCCTGATGCATGGCCTCGCGCAGATTCTCATCGAAATCAGGAAACGCATCGACGTCCGGCACCAGGCCTGTCAGTTTGCTCATCTGCAACCACTGATCGAAGAAATTGTCGATCAGCGCTCTCGATCGCGGATCGGCCAGCATGCGCCGCACCTGCTGCTCGAGCACGGCGGGAACTTTGAGTTTTCCGGCGATGGCTGCATTCAGAAGCTCGTCGTCAGGTATGCTGCTCCACAGAAAAAAAGACAGCCGTGATGCCAGATCGAGGTCGTTCAGACGATAGATCGAGCCGGCCTTCGCATCGGCCGGCTCGCGCTCGATGCGAAAGAGGAAGCTTGGCGCCGCCAAAACCCGCTCGAGACCGCGCTGAATGCCGGCGTCGAAATTCGCGCCGGTTCGGCCCTCCTTGTAGAAATCAAGCAGTGCCTGCACATCCTGTTCGGTCACGGGCCGTCGATAGGCGCGCCTCGCCAGGGTCGAAAGAATTTTCCTTGCGCAAGGCTCTTCCGATGCGGCGTCCTTCGGCCAGCACAGAAAGATCTTGCGGCGGCTCGGTGAATCGTCACTCACTCCGACCGTTTGGTACGGCCCGGCAATCGCTACGGTGTCCACTGCCGGATTGCCGTGATAGACCTCGTTTGTCGTCCTCGCGAAGCCCCTCTGTCGCGGCTGGACGACGCCTTCAGGTTCCCAGAATCTCCTCACGAACGAGACTCCAACGTCGTGGGTGCCCGCCTTCACCGGTAAGCGTGCCTCGAGGCGCGCATCGGCGGTATGCATGTACTCTTCGAATTCGGGATCTCGTCATTCCCCTGGCTTTTCCGCCGACCTCGAACCGCTTGACCAGAGCCCCGTCGAGCCGGATGTCGATCTGGTGCGGCTCGCCCAGGCCCATGATGTAGAGGTACAGCTGCCGCTTCAGCAGAACCTTGATTTGATACTCGCCGTCGAGTGGAAAGTGATAACGGATCGAGGTCCCGCCGTGCGACCCAAATGGGAGGTCCTCACTGGTCCGCTCGTCCTGCACCAGTGCCGTCGGAATCTTGAAGACGTCGGCAACTGGATTGATCGTGGGATCCCCAACAGCAAGCCGGCTGATCGTGCGCGCCGTGGAGAGATAACCCTCCAGCAGTGCAGGCGAGACCGAAAGGATGCTGGCGACGTTGTCGAAGCCTTCCTGATCGGCTTCGTCGGCGGAGAGCAGCGATTTGCCATCGATCTCCAGCCCCAGCAAGTCTCGTA
>QHXD01000637.1 GCA_003223895.1 Acidobacteriota bacterium | reverse complement strand
AGGAGAACCCCCTGAACACAGACGCGGTAAACGCGAAAGTTCGCGATCTGATGGCGCCCGTACTCGGCGCCGAACGGACCGAGGCCGTCATCCAGCGAGTGAACACGCTCGAGGAACTCAGTGATGTGCGCCGCCTCCGTCCTTTCCTCACAATGTAGCGAGAACGCCCAGTCTGCTCTTAGAGCCTCAACGCGAGTCGCCGGCGACGATGGCATCCCACATCGCGCCGGCTCGCCGCACAGCAGCCTCGACATCGGCGGCGAGCATAAACCGCTGGCCCACCAGATCGCGCGCAGCCCGTTGCACGCGATCCAGGTAGTCCTGTTTGCTCGTGTAGCGCTCGGCGATCGAGAGACGGGGATCGCCGGACTTCTTTCTCTCCTCAGAGGTTTTGGCGAAGGGCTCGAAGGAACCGACGAGGCCTGCCAGATATTCGAGACTTCGCAGCTGAGGCAAATAGATGTTCCACCCGGTGTACGTTCCAATCGGCACAGCCACTTCGGGAATCCGTATGCCCAATAGATCGTTGCCATCCACATCTACCTGGGGAACGAGAACCGTGAATTTCTTGCCAAGACTCGGCGGTTCCTTCGTGATAATCCGTGTCCGCTCGTACTCCGGGCCGTAGTCCATCGTCCAGACACTCGGCATGTAATCCGGGAAAGTAAATGAGGGTATCTTCGGAAAGCGCACCGCCGCCCTCGGCACCAATTCACCTTTCTGCAGCGTTGGATAACGCGAAACCGGTGGTTTCACGCCTGATCGGACCCAATCGTCCAGGTCCAGCAGCAATGCTCGCAGCGCCCAGCGTTGTTGCGCGAAGTTCCCATGGTATTGATAGCCTCTGGAGTAAAAGGGCGCGCCCGAATGCGGCGTGCCGGCGATAAAGTAAAGACGTGACGTTTCGGCCAGTGAGATGTCCTTTTTCCCGTCCTCACTGGTGTGGGTCAGCGAGCCGGCTCGCGCCCAGTATTCGGTAGACGAAAAGGTATAGAAGATCCTGGGAACAACGTGGCCTTTGACGGCGTTCGCAAGCAGCCCATTGTCATCGAACGGTGGCAAATCCACCGGACGGAGAATCGAAAGGACGGAATTTCCAGCTTCTCCGGGCATGGCGAACCTGTGGTTAAAGCTGCCGCCGCCGGCCCCCGCCGACGAAATCATCAGGCCATCGAAGACCGCGCGCCCCTTCTCGTCGCCGTTAAATCCATCTCGGACGAACTCCCTCAGGAAACGGCCGCTTTGAGAGTAGCCGAAGCCAATCACCCGCTGAACCAGCGCCGGGTCTTCCCGCAGAGTTCCGTCCTTCGAACCATACTTCAGGTACGATGCGAAGTCGCGGATCGCCGCAAGACCGAGGCCAGCCACAGGTGAATTCCTGGCGTGATAGATCGCGTCGTAGATTCCCCGGTCCACGCCGCCGCTCAACTGGACTGAACAACCGTCAGCGTCAAACTGCCAGCGCTCTCGGGGCAGCACGGTCGCGGGCTCGTCAATTCGAGAACGGAACGTGAGTTTTGTGTTTTTGTCATTCGTGTCCGCCGCGCAATAGAGCAAGGGAAAAGTTATGCCGCCCGCACTTTCCTGATCACTGACGTGACTCGCACGCACAACTCCCTCAACCGGCGCGAACGGTGCCTGAAACGTCAGTCCCTGCGAGGGACGAACGTCGAATTGCCATCCTAGAAACGCCACACTGAAACCCTGCTCCAATAAAAATCGATCGCCGAGATCCCAGTTTTCCGGAGCCAGGTTTTGCTGGACTGCGGCGCTCATCAAGCCGAGCGCCTGATCACGCCCACGATTAACGATTTCGAGGAAAACGGTCCCACGTGTCTTTGCCGGGGCCCTGGGTCGGAAGTAGAGAAGATCTCCGGCAAACTCCACCTGCCCATCCGCGTTTTTCGGAGCAAACTTGACGTCCGCGATGCCGCTATTGGCTGCAAGCGCGGGATCTACGGCGAAGAACGCGCGTCCGATAATCCGCTCATACGTACCGAAATCATCGCGGCGCCGAACTTCGATGCGGCGTAGTTCGGCACGAAGCGGAGCGGTCTGCAGCAATATCAGCGCAAGCAAGCCAAGAAACGGTAATTGTCTGCGTCCAGACACGATCAAACTGTTTTTCATAGGGATCTGCCCCATACCGAGTTTGCCAACGGCTTATATTTTGTGCACCCAAAATCAAGCACGCAAGCCTTTTGGGGAATTTGTTGCCTCGGACGGCGAGAAAACCGGGATGACGAAAGTCACCGCCATCCCGGTGGTCCGCTACGCTTGAGGCGTTGCTGTCGTGTTGGGCTTGCGAGTCGGCGCCTTCCGTGCGCTGGTGCGCGTGCCGCCGGCCTGGCTGTATTCTGCCGAATCCGGGCCGTAGGCGCCACGAACGGCACTCCGGAAGCGCG
>QHXD01000636.1:3163-3699 GCA_003223895.1 Acidobacteriota bacterium | reverse complement strand
CAGCGAACGTTCATGCCGCGGCAACCGCGCAATCGGGCCTGCCGTACCGAGTGGTGTGGTCTCGTAGGCGTACTCGATTTCGACGCCCCAGTCCTGACCTTCTTTGAAGTAGGCCTGGATCAATCCGGCCAAATGGCCCACGGCCAAGGTGATCCGGCGGAATCCCTGGCTCGCGAGCTGCCGGAGCAGGATATCGAGAATCGGATACTCGCCTACGGGCATCAGGGGCTTAGGCAATGACGTCGTATACGGCATCAGTCGCGTGCCTTTGCCTCCCGCCAGAATCACGACGGGCGTTTGCTCACAAAGTATCTGCAGAGGTGATGGTTTGTTCATAGATCACTCAGGATTTCAAAATTTTGGCAGCGCCTGGAGGCTCCAGGCCGAGTTTCTGACGCGGCGCGCCTTAACTTCTGTGTTTCCGTGGTCCAATCTGACCCTCCGGTATGAGTAAGGCAAACAGGAGTCCTAACTGTAGCGGCGGTCATACTTGCCGAATCCAGGGAGGGCGGATCTGCGATCAGCAGTTTGGAATC
>QHXD01000636.1:0-3131 GCA_003223895.1 Acidobacteriota bacterium | reverse complement strand
AAAAGCAATGATCGCTAAGGCTGTAGAAAATCCGGCTGTATATATTCCAAATCGGCGATTCCAAACTGCTGATTGCAGATCCGCCCTCCCTGGATTCGGCAAATTTCGCTTACTCAGGGACCTTCTTCGAGGCCCAGGAGGCTTCGGGCCGGCCGAGCAGGATGCCTTCGTAGGGTTCGGTGGGTTGAAAGTTCCGATATTTGTTGACGATCTCGAGCGCCTGGCGTTCGCAGCGCTGGCTTTCGGCGATGTTTCCCAACTGGCGATACCAGGCTGCGAACTGGAGGTAACCGGGAACATAATTGGGTTCGTATTCGATGGCTCTGTGGAGCTCCTTGAAAGCTCGCTCATGCTCTCCGAGCTCAAAATAAGCTATGGCGAGGTTCTTCCGGGGAAACGGGACGAAAGGATCGACCGCCAGAAGTTTTGTGTCGTTGTCGATGATGAGCTGGTGTATTTCCCGGTCCTGCGCTGGATTTCCGGTAAACGATCGAATGAGTACGGTCTCCATGTGAATGTAGGGATTGACCGCGAACGGATCCGAAGCGATCGCCCGGGCGAAGTACTTTGCGGCGGCCGGAAGGGGGTCTCGGCTCTTCGTATCAGCGGACCATTGCAAATACACCATTCCCAGGTTATCGAGGAACACTGGCCCGTCGGGCCTGATTGCAACGGCACGAAGGTGGTTTCGTTCAGCCGTCGCAATGTCGCCTTTCTCGAAAGCCTTGTGACCGATGTCGTTGTAGTAGAGGCCGATCGAAGGAAGAACCGTGGAATGGACATAGACGGCCACGACAAGAAGCGAGAAGCCGGCAGCGAACACGGCTTTCGCCGGCGTCCAGCCAGGCGTCCGGGTAGAGCCGGCGCGTGCATTGGCGCCGACACTTCTGAGCGGCAAAAGATCCGAAAGCGAAAGCACGACGAGTCCCGAAGTCATCACCGGAATAGTCCAGCAGTTGTCCACGAGCGCATGAGCGCCCAGCCCGACGGTTACAAGAATCGCCGCCTCTTGAAAAGAGCGGAATTCGGGCCAGGTGGTTTTGGAACGCTTCCACGCCAGAAAGACCAGGTAGCCAAACAGGGACAGCATCAACAGCGTGGCTGGAATTCCCGTTTCAGCGAAATACTGGAGATATTCAGAATGCGCGATTCCGGCGCGTTTCAAATACCGGGCCACCACTCCCTGGACTGGAAACGCGAAGCGCTTCGAGACGTTCATAAACTGCCCGAAGCCGACGCCAAGAATCGGATTCTCCGCAATAACCTTTAGCGCATCCATCCAGATTGTGGTGCGGGCATAGTTGTATGGGTCGCTTTCGCCTCGATCCACGAATTTGCGAATCAGGTACGGGCTGGCGACCATGATTGTCACCAGGCCCGCCAGGGCGATCAACATCCACACATGGCGAGGAATGCGGCTGCCGCCGCGGATGGCAGCCACAAGCACGACCAGGCCGGCCGCAAGGACCCCACCACGCGAATCGGTTTGTGTAATGCCGAAAAGCAGGAACACCGCCGACGCTCCGGCGGCGATTCTCCACGCCGGGCGAGTTCCAAATACAGCCACGGCGAGACTGGCGGCCGTTCCAATGAGCATGAATGTTGCAAAGTAATTTGCATTGTTGGAAAAGCTCGCCACCGGGCGGTGGTTTGTCAAAAGGCCGGCGATCAGGTAGATGATGTTTCCAGCCACCACGATGCCCAGCAGAAGTTCTTTCCATCGCGCGGACTGATACTTGTTGTAAAGGGCCAGCGCAAGAAATCCGGCGATAAAAAATGCAAGCCGGTACCAGAGAAATAACCCCTCAAAGTGGGATCCCTGAATTCTCAAAACAGACATCAAAGCCAGAAAAAGAACGAGCCCCAACAGCATGAGATAGACGCGCGAGATCCGAAGATCCTGACGCCAGGAACCTATCCCGCAAAGAATCGTGATGGCCAGTAACAGACTTCTATAAACGAGGACGACGAGTGGCGCGCCGCCGCTTTCAATCGGCGTAACCAGGACAAGTGCCAGCACGCAAATCGTAATTGCAAGTTGCAACCGGCTTTCAATTCCCAGTGTTTTCAGCACTGACTTCAGTCTAGCACCAGGTCTGAAGTTTCCTCTGGCATGACGTGGTTCAGCAATCGCGATGACGGAATTTGTCAGTTTCGCCCTCCCGGCACTCGCCTAAGTTCCATTTTTCCTGTGGCTTGCAGGATGGACGACCACTTGCACCCTATTCCTGTGGTTGATGGGCGGCTCGCGCCAGACCATCAATGTATTTTTCTGGAGGGAAGAGGAATGAAGAGTAATCGAGGTTTTTCACTGTTGGAACTTTTGATCGTGGTGGCGATCATTCTGATCATCGCAACCATCGCGATTCCGAGTCTGCTGCGATCCCGTCAGGCTGCCAATGAGTCGTCGGCGGTCGCAAACGTTCGAACGATCAACACGGCGGAAGTTACCTATCTGTCGTCCGCCGGCGGTAGCTACGGCGGAGTCGCGGAACTGGTGACGGCTGGACTGCTGGATTCACGGTTTACCGGTCCCGTGTCGGGATACACCTTCAGCGTGGCCGGCAGCGGTACCCCCAACTACACCGTCAACGCGGGACCGCAGACGACCAACAACGGCCGGTTCGGTTACATGAGCGGTCCGGACGCTGTGGTTCGCTATGCCACGTATACATCCGGCACTTGCAGCCCGTGTTATCCGGCCAGCGCGACGCCAAACGGCAGCGTGGGCGCACCGGTTCAGTAAATCAACAAGCCTTGTGGCGGCGGCATCAACGCGCCGCTGCAAGGCAACCCTTGTGAGTATGAAAAACAACGACGGATTTTCACTGCTGGAACTACTCATCGTAGTGGCAATCATTCTGATTATCGCAACCATCGGGATTCCCAGCCTGCTGAGGTCCCGTCAGGCTGCGAACGAATCGGCGGCAGTCGCGAATCTTCGAAACCTGAACTCAGCCGAAGTCGGTTATTCGTCCAGCCATGCCGGAGTGTACGGTTCAATCGGTGACCTCGTGAGCGCTGGACTTCTCGACAATCGATATCAGGGTGTGATGTCTGGATACCTTATGACGGTAGAGCTTTCGACTAATGCACTGGATTACACCGCAGCGGCGACGGCTCGTGCACTG
>QHXD01000643.1 GCA_003223895.1 Acidobacteriota bacterium | reverse complement strand
TGTCGCGCTCGCACCTCTACAGTTCAGCCTTTGTTGTCGATAGAGAATCCGGCCGCTTTGTTCTGCGTGGAGCCGGCTGGGGGCACGGAGTCGGTCTGTGTCAGATCGGTGCGGCAGTAATGGCGAGCCAGGGAAAGCCGTATCGCGAAATTCTCGCCCACTACTACCCTGGTGCTGAAGTGGGAAAAATGGGGTCGTAGCTGAACGCGGGCTAAAGCCCGCGACTACATTTTCGGAACCAGCCGTCCCAATTCGGAACCAGCCGTCCCAATGTAGTCGCGGGCTTTAGCCCGCGTTTGACGCCCTTACCCTACGGCCGAACATTCGTGGCGAGGCCGAGAGCCCGCAAGCCACAAATCACGTACCAGCCGATGTCGATTTGCCACCAGTGACGGCTGAAACACGCCGATGCTGGACGGGAGTGATGGTTCCCGTGCCAGTTCTCACCCCAGGCCGTCACCTGGAATGGACCGATCCACCAGATGTTCTGGCTGGAATCGACGCCTTCCGGCAGTCCCGGTTTCAGATGCAGAAGACTGTTCACGAACATTTGTCCGTGCAGGCAGTAAACCAGCCGGATGGCGCCGAGCCAGAAGAGTCCGGCCCACCCGAAGAACAGGTACCCGAAGCAGAGTGAAATGGCGATAAGGGGCATCTGCAGGCTCGCCCATAAGGTATACCGGCGGTGCATCATATCGGGGCACCATTTCTGCATGCTCGATGCCTCCCACTGATAAACCCACCGGAGGTGCGCCCACCAGAACCCGCCATGACGCGGACTGGAGACGTCATCGATCGTATCGGAGTTCGCGTGATGATTCCGGTGATTTGCGATCCACGTGCTCGGAGCGCCCGAACCGTTGAACACGGCAAAGAAAACGAGAATCTGTTCGACTACAGGGTTGAGTTTGACCGCCCTGTGCGCCAACGCGCGATGGTAACCAACGGTGGTTCCCAGTCCACCGAGGCATGCCACGGCAAGCGCTGCCAGAAACACGCTCCAGCCAGGCAGCGGAAAAAGCACAAGCCCCACCACCGCCATAACGTGAATCATCACGATGTAAATCATTGTCCAGAAATTGTCGCTGTCTGCTTTCCACCAGGGTAGCGTCCACGGGTGTTTTTCGGCGAGTGCCGATCGGCTCATCGAAAGTCCTCCTGCAAAGGATATTGTCCCCGCCGTTAGTCGGGGGATTCGACATTACATTTGAGCTGGAAATCGAGGAGCGAAAGCAGAGGCAGGGCGATTTGCAGCCGAGGCAGTCTCTACTAAGAAGCGAGCTCCGATACCATACTTAAAGCTCTGAAATACTAGCACGGGCGCGCATCTCAAGGGGGAGAAAACTTTGTGAATTTCCGGTATTTTATGATTGACTAGGCTGTCTATGCAGATCGACCAGCAAAAATGTGTGGCCTGCGGCAATTGCATCCCGGTGTGCCCAATGGGCGCGATTTCCATCGATCCACTGAAGAATCGGGCGAGCGTGAACGCCGACGAGTGTGTCGAGTGCTATACGTGTTTTCGCGGCATGAGCATGGAAAAGCTCAATCCGACGATGGTGCGTGGGATCCGTGGGTTGCTGAAGCTCTTCCGATTGAGATTCGATCCCGAGCCGGACGTTTGCCCCACCTCAGCGATCACGCCGGACGAGATTGCCTGGCCGCGAATCGTGAGGCGCGCTTTCAGCGACCCCCTCGTGACGCACGAAAGTACGGGTGTTCACGGTCGTGGTACGGAAGAAGTCAAAACGAATGACGTGACGAATCGCGTTGGAATCGGTGAAGTGGGGTACGTTGTGGAGTTCGGCCGGCCGACCGTAGGCGTGCGATTCCGCGACATCGAGAAAATGACCCGGGCACTGGCCGCGATCGGGATCGACTTCGAGCCCAGGAATCCGGTCACGCACCTGATGACCGATAAAAAGACAGGTAAGCTCCGCGACGATATCCTGAACGAAAAGATTCTTTCCGCAATCGTCGAGTTCAAAACGCGCATCGAAAATGTTCCCGCCGTCCTGGAGAAGGTCGATCAGGTCTCGAAGACCCTGGAAACCGTCGTCGCGGTCGGTGTCTCCACACGATGCGAACAAGACGGTTCGAGCGCGCTGGATGCCGTTCTTGCCGAAGAGGGCTTCATGTCGGTGCGTGGCAAAACGAATCTGGGATTGGGACGAAGAGCATGACCAACACCTTGCATCGCTATGGTTCGGGCGAAAGCTTCAGCGACGACTACATCGTGTTTGCGATTCCGGCGCGGGGCTTCAACGACAACGGCGCAGTCGAGAAACTGCGGCAGTTTCTCGAGATCGCGCGAAAATACAAGCCGGTCAACATGGGCGACGCGAGTCACGGCAGCATTTTCCGCCCCTCGAAGGAGCTCAATCCCACGGTGCACTGGCGTCGCGATCTTTCGCGGGACTTCGACTCCGTTGTGAGTTCCGTCTCGTGCACCACGACCGTTGCCGCCGTTTTTGACAACCAGGATCAGGCCGTCGCATTCATACAGGAACTGAAGGAGGCCGATCTCGGGCTTTCCATCAATATAAGCACCGCCCTCGACAAGGCTCAGCAGTGCGCACGCCGCGCAGGGGTCGAACGGCACAGCGTCGAATACTCGCTGGGTTTCTTCGGTCAGACCGACCGCATGGCAGACCGGCACACGCTGGAGCTTTCCACGATGTGCGGCCACGGCATGCTCTCTTTCGACTTTGTCCGCAAGCTGGTGGAATGGGTAAAGCAGGGAAGACGCACACCCGAACAGGCCTCGGCCACACTCGCCCGCTTCTGCAGTTGCGGAGTCTTCAATCCTACTCGTGCATGCCGGCTATTCCAGGAATCAAAGGGTCCATCTTCTTCCTTGATGAAATAAATACATTGAGGCAGACTGACGCTTCGGAATCCATGGACATCCAAGAGAGGAGACTTTATGAGAAGAACGTTTGGCTTAGCTATCGTCATTACGCTCCTTGCCATTCCGGTCCTCGCGCAACAACTGCAGACACCGGGGCCCGATAATTCGATAAAGGTAGGCGAAATGGCGCCCGATTTTCCAATTCCG
>QHXD01000642.1 GCA_003223895.1 Acidobacteriota bacterium | reverse complement strand
CGGCTGCCCGCCAGTATTTCCTTGAGCCTGCGAAAAACCGGCGGTCATAGACCGCCGCTACAGTTTCCACGGCATAAGGGACGCGTGAATCACATCCGGCACACCGTTGCCGCCGACGGACTTGATCGCAAGGTCCACATCCTTCAGGCCGAATGTATGCGTGGTGATCTTATCCAGCTGGAAGCGTTTTGACGCGAGTTGCTCGAGGGCAAGCTCGCAGGCCTTGTAGCTATGGCCGCGTGCGCTCTTGATCGTGATAAATTTCACGGTCACCTTAGCCAACGGAAAATTGGGGAATTCCGCCATTTCACCCTGAATCACGATCGTTCCTGCCTTGCGTTTAAGGGCATCTACTCCCAGAAGGATCGGCATCGTTCCTGCGCCCGCCGTACAGTCCAACACGACGTCGACGCCGCGTCCGCTGGTGATCTCCATAATGCGGGCAAGCGGATCCTGTTTCTGCACATCGATGACGTGGTCGGCGCCGAGAGCCTTTGCGACTTCAAGACGTGCGCTGTCCCTGGACCTGCCCGTGACGATGATCAGAGAAACGCCCGCCTGCTTGCAGATCACTGTTTGTGAGAGGCTCTGTTGGCCGGGGCCCTGAATGAGGACTGTGGAGTCATAGCCGACGCCGCCGTCGAAGAGCGACCATTCGACTCCGTTGGCCATGGGAGTAACCAGGCCCGCCAGTTCCGGTGTCACGCTCTTCGGCACGTGGTGTACGACAGCATTCCATGGAAGGTACACATATTCGGCAAAGCCACCCCACAAGTGGGGCGCCTTTTCGGCCGATGTGTAGCCATAGCGAATGGCATCCGGGTTATGGCGCCAGTCGGTGTTTTCACAATGACGGTACTGGCCGATATGGCACCACTCGCACTTGCCGCACATGACGTAATGCTCCACGAACACAAGATCGCCCTCCTTGAAACCCTTGCGGCGTTCGAACTCCCTGCCGGCCTTTGCGATAATGCCGATGTTCTCGTGGCCCATGATGACCGGGGCATTCGAAGGCGGCGTCTTGTACAGCTTCACGTCGGTGCCGCAAATTCCGGCGACCTCCATCTTCATCAAGGCGCTGTCCTCCGGAATCTGTGGCATCGGAAATTCACGGATCTCGGTCTTGCTCGGACCGACCCGCACGGCTGCCAGGACCTTTTTCATCGATTGGTTTCCTCCGACTCGTGCAAGAATACATCACGAACGAGAACATGGAAAAGGTAACCATTCCGGGACTTCAGCAGATGAAGCGCGACGGGCGAAAGATTGTCGGCGTGGTCGCATGGGATTTCCAGATTGCGCAAATTGCCGATCGCGCGGGCGTGGACGTCGTCTCCGTGGGAGACTCGGTTGGCGTCAATCTCTGGGGTCACACGAGTCCTCTTGAAATCACGCTGGAGGAAATGATCGTCGTCTGCAAGGCTGTCCGCCGTGGGACAAAGCGAGCCATCGTGAGTTGTGATTTCCCGGGTCCGCTCCCGGGAGCCATCGAAAGCGCCGTGCAGGCTGTCGTCCGGCTCGTCAGGGAAGGGGGTGCGGACATGGTGAAGATCGACGGCGCTGCGGACTTTCCCGAGGCGGTGTCCGCCATCGTGCGCGCCGGCATTCCTGTATTTGGTCAATTTGGAATTGCATCAGCGACACCGCTGATGACGGAAAAGTTTGTAGCGGACGCCATGCGCCTGGAAGCTGCAGGCGCTTCGCTGCTCGACTTTTTTCACTCCGGACCGATCGCAGGTCCCGCCGTTGTGAATGCTGTGTCGATTCCGGTCCTTGGAGGGATGGGTGGCGGCCCATGGCTCGACGGCCGGCTCCGGATGGCACACGCAGCGATAGGTTACGCTGCAAGCGCGCTGGAGTCGACGACCGAGAGCTACGCGAATGTCGCACGGGTCACCCTGGACGCTCTCACGGCCTACGCCAACGACGTGCGTGCCGGACGTCAAATCAAAGGCGGTGTCCCGGTCAAACCTCAAACCTGATCAGGGAAACACTTTGGCAACTGCGGTCATTGACGGCATTACGACACGTTACGAGGTGGTCGGGTCAGGACCTCCGCTTCTGATGTACTCGCCTGCAGGATTCGACGCAACCCTCGAGAAGTGGACGACGCAGGGCATCTACGCAAAGATCAAGGTGCTCGATCACCTGTCGAAAAAATATAGCTGCATCATCTTCGACCGGCGTGAGTGCGGCCAGTCCGGAGGCCGCGTCGAGCCTCTCACCTGGAGTCACTATGTAACGCAGGGCAGGGGACTGCTGGAACACCTGAATATCCGGCGCGCGCACCTCATGGGTGGTTGCATGGGATGCTGCCCTGTTCTGGCCTGGGGTGTCGCGTATCCGGAAATCACATTAAGCATGATTCTGTTTTGGCCGGTTGGCGGGGCGAAGTATCGCATCGCCAGCCGTCAACGTTTCGCAGAGCATTTGGCGTTCGTTCAGCAGCATGGCCTGGAACAGGTTGTCGCTCTCGTGAAGAAGGAAGGCAAGACGTTTGGCGCCGATCCCAGAGGCGGACGCTGGGCGACAGTTCTCAAGAACGATGCCGCCTTCGCGGAGTCCTTTGCGCGGCAAGACGCAGCGACTTACAGCGTCATTGTTGCCGAAATGAGCCGTGCGCTTTTCGATCGGGATACCGCGCCGGGTGCTGAACCGCAAGATCTGTTCGAACTCGATGTCCCCACGCTCATCGTTCCCGGCCGAAGGCCGAATACTGGGATGCGCCCGTTACGGATCAAACGGAAGAGACTGCGAGCGCGCGACTCCTCGAGTTCCTGGACAGGGTCACCCAACCAGGTCGAGCGTCCCCTTAGCAAACAGATCTTCCATCCTGAATGGATGTGTCACAATGTCCTGCTCCAGAGCATATTGGACGACCGCCTCGATCATTTGCCGGTTCGGCTCGATGCCGTAAGGCAGGGGGTCGGCGCCGGTGATGTCCATCACGCGCTTGTAGGTTTGGTCTGTTTTCGACGGTGTCGCGATTTGATCCGTTTGGAGCCGCTCGATATATGGACGTTTGGCCTCGACGAACGCATTGAAGAGATCCGCGGCCAGATCCGGATACGTATTCAGAAGCTCGTCCTTAACCACGACGGTGTGGTTGATCGGATAGTGGCCGCGAGCACGAAGCGCTTCGAAGCCCGCTTCTTTAGGATTGGCGATCAGAGATTTCACGTCGGGGTGATCCAGTTCGATATTCACAGCTGCGGGAATCTCGCACGAAGCAAGCATGTCCTCCAGTTTTTTGCCTTTCTCAACCGGCACGACGTTGGCCGGCGGACGGAATTCCTCGACGTGTTCGTCGCCCGAGAGCAGCCAGGTGACTTTTTTCAGGTCCACGCCGTACTCGTGCTGGAGAATGCTTCGTGCCCACACACCGGTCGTGACCGTGTAGCCTCGATGGACGCCGACCGTCCTGCCCTCCAGGTCTTTGGGACTGCGTATGCCGGATTTCGCGTTGTAGAGGATCGCACCGTGATGAAAGACGCGC
>QHXD01000641.1:1375-7507 GCA_003223895.1 Acidobacteriota bacterium | reverse complement strand
CGTCTCAAGGGCGTCGATTATCTCGTGCCGGGCACGCGCATCTACTCCGAAGACCTCGACGCGTGGGTAAAGAAAGCCAATCTGAAGATTCAACCGGGCGACGCGGTGCTCATCCGCACCGGACGATGGGCGCTGCGTGATGCGAAAGGACCCTACAACACGAACCAGCTCGCCGGGTTGTACATCACGTGCGCGAAGTGGCTGCACGATCACGACGCCGCAATCCTGGGCAGCGACGGCGCGCAGGACGTCCACCCGTCTGGCATCGAGGGGATCGCCGAACCGATTCACGCTCTTGTGCTCGTCGCGATGGGCATGCCCATCTTCGACAACCTCGATCTCGAGGCCGTCAGCAAAGAGGCCGCGAAGCGGAACCGGTGGGACTTTCTTGTCACCGCGGCGCCGCTGGCGATACCCGGTGCCACAGGGTCACCGCTGAACCCGATTGCGACCTTCTGATTTATCGCGGTGAATACGAGCGCGGGACGCGCATAGAGGATCGGTCATGATCCGTTAGAGGGCGAGATTCTTGACCGCAGCGTCGTATTGCTGTGACGCTTCCCCTGAACGCGTTAGGGAAATGCCCAAATCGCGCAAGAGGCCATTGTCGATGGCGTAGATCCATCCATGGACGCTGATTCTCTGCTGTCGTGACCAGGCATCACGCACGCTGCTGGTCTGGGCAACGTTCAGCACCTGCTCGATAACGTTTAACTCGCACAGGCGATTGCACCGGATAACCTTCCGGAGTGCACCCAGTTGTTCCCGATGTTTGTCTCGAATGTCGCGTACATACCTCAACCATTGGTCGCACAGCCCGAGGCTGCGATCCCCCAAAGCCGCTTCAACTCCACCGCATCCGAAATGACCGCAAACAATGATGTGTCGAACCTGCAGCACATCGACAGCGTACTGAATCACGGAAAGACAATTCGGATCATCTAGCGCGACCACATTCGAAACGTTGCGATGGACGAAAAGTTCGCCGGGTAACAGCCCGACGATTTCATTCGCTGGCACGCGACTATCCGCGCAACCGATCCACAAATATTTTGGTGTCTGCTGGCGGGCAAGCCTCTGGAAAAAACCCGGATCACTCGTGGTCATCTGTGCGACCCAGCGGCGGTTGTTTTCGAAAAGATGGTTCAATCCGTGCATCGACCGACATCTTATCAGCCGGGCAGCAGGATGCCGAAAAAACCGGGCGCGTGGGGATCGGGTGAGCGGCTCGGCTTGGGCAGGTTGCGTGACAACCAGCCGATGCAGCTAGAATCTGCCTGAGGCAGAGCCTCGCTGGTGTCGTAGGAAACAGCAGATGTCCGGACCCAGCGTCTGGGGTGAGCAGGGGAAGGCTCCCTACGGCTTCAAGTCCAGTTTGGAGCGTGGCGTTGCCGACTGGGATGTTCCCCATCACTTCACTTTGAATTTCGAGTGGCATGCCTTTCAGCGCCACAATCGCTGCAGACCGAGGCGGAACCGGTACCGCAGACGGCAGTCACAACGGCGCAATCACCGATGACACGCGCGCGGATGTCCTCATTTTGAAACGACTCAATCACATAATCGGTCGAGGACATCTCACGAATAAGGTCCGCCTTACTCATTTCAACACCGGCGGAATTTACACCGCAGAATTCGTCCGCGAATAGGCGTTCAATGTCACTCCGATCACGCCGCATCCACGCGTTTCCTGCCTGACGTTCAAGGTACATGCCCGCAAACTTGCCTTTCTAAGAAACGGCACCTACTATCTGCGAGAACCTATCCGCGAATATGACAAATCCTTTGCCGAGGAGGCACTGATGAAGCGAGCGATCGATCGTTATGTTTATTGCTGTGTTGGTTGCTGCGTGCGCTCAACCCGGTCCCGCCCCCAAGCCCGATCCAGCAGCGGAAGAAAGGGCGATCCGAGATCAGGACGCTCGCTGGCTAAAAGCCGCCCAGTCGCGAGATGCGGCCGGGGAAGCGGCCATTTTTGCTGATGACGGCATCGAATATCACTTGCATGTTGAGCCGCTGATCGGGCCCGCGGCCTTTCAGGCATACGAGGTGAAGTTTTTCGCGGACAATCCGAAGGTTAGTGTGATGTGGACCACGGACGCAATTCAAGTCGCCGCGTCCGGCGAACGTCGCGATTCAAACCGGCAAAGTATCCCAGGGCGGATAGGACGGATTTGTGACGGCTAAGAAACCTTGGCGAGTCGCTATCGTTTACGACTTCGATGGAACGTTGGCTCGCGGAAACATGCAGGAGCACAGCTTCCTTCCGGAGCTGGGCGTTAACAGCAAGACTTTTTGGAACGACGTAAAAGCGGCTGCCAGGAAGAACGATGCAGACGAAGTTCTTGTTTATATGTGGCACATGCTCGAATTAGCGAAGGAACAAGGCATACGCATTACGAAGAAGGCCCTCACAAATCACGGCAAAGAGATACCCCTCTTTGACGGTGTCGACGACTGGTTTAGGCGAATAGACAAGTTCGGGACCGAAAGAACTCTCAGCATCGAGCACTACGTCGTCTCCTCGGGAAACCACGAGATTATTGCCGGTTCGAAGATTTTTCGCCGGTTCAAGAATGTGTACGCATCGAGATTCATTTTTGGGAAGGCTGGCGAAGCTGTCTGGCCAGCCGTTGCCATAAACTACACCACGAAAACGCAATTTCTATTCCGGATCAATAAGGGCATTGAGAATAGTTGGGACAACGAGCAAATCAACCGTTGGGTGCCAATGAATGAACGTCCAATACCTTTCTCTCGAATGATCTTCATTGGTGACGGCGGCACTGACATACCTTCGATGAAAATGGTTCGTTTCCAAGGCGGACACTCGATAGCTGTATTCGATCCGGAGAGCTTTCAACAGAGTCCGAAAAAGGTCTATCGCTTAATCGCCGAGGATCGCGTGCATTTTGTCGCTCCCGCAGACTACAGTGACGGTAGCCAACTGGACGTGACTATAAAAGGCATACTCGCTCGAATGGCGCGGGACGTTGGTTATCGGGGTCCTGATTGATTCGGAGTTCGCGCAAGCGACTTCCTCGTCGCCCCCGGAACACCCTCAGTGAACCGCTTATCCACTGCATCCGGCAATCTTTCATCCAATCTGTCTTCGGGGCACAAGGCGTATGGTATGGCGCTTCCATTACTTCGTGCAGAATAGTGCAGAACTTAACACGCTTGAAACACGATGGAAGACACTTGCCCAATCTCAGGTTCCTGCATGGATCCGGCACAAAGATTGCTGAGAGATAAGAGGCTGGAAAATAGATTCTGATCAACAAGGAAGTAGCAATATGAAACTCAGTTCTGTTCTGGGTCTCGCAGTGATGTGCCTTCTCGGAGTTTCCTCAACATTCGCTCAAAACGAGCCCAACGTCGTATGGGAAGCACCTACGCCAAGTGGGTTCGCAAACAGTATTCTGGGGATCGGCTGGTCACCAGGCGGCGCGGGACAAGTAGCAGTTGGGTCGACGGACCGCTGGGTGCGCAGCCGCCAGGCAAGCAACGGTGCCTTGGTTTATTCCGTCCTTCAACCGATCCGCTCAGGCAGCGCGGACCAGACGATCTACTCGAGCGACGGAGTATTTCTCGCCGTGCACAACAGCAGCGGCGGCCTGGGCTATCGAGTACATCGCGCCGCGGACGGGGTTTTCCTCGGCACAATCACGGTCACAGTCGAGGACAATGGCCTCGTCCGCTTCGCCCCCGATGCCCAACTTCTCACGGCTGTTGGCGGGGATGGAACGCGCTTGCGCTGGCCCATCGAGAACTTCACTGTAGTTTCAACCGTGGGTAGCGGCTACCAGCGCACCACGACTACATTCAATTTCTCACCCAATGGGGTTTACCAATCCGCGGCGAGCAGGAGCACGATTACGATCCAGCGGCGAAGCGACGGCGCGACGATCAAGCGCCTCGTCGGGGGAGCAACCAGGGGTTTCACGCCCGCAGCCTTCACGCCAGACAGCACGGGGATTGCGGTATGGGCAGCGAGTCCCAACCAGACAACGCTTTGGCGCCTTTCCGACGGCGCGATGGTGATGCAGTTTCCCGGTGCCGCCACAGATGAAGGTGTCGGCGCGATCCGCTTCATGCCGGACGGCGCGCGCCTGGTCACGACGGGTTACCTGCCCTTTGTAGATGGCGATGGACTTTGGCAACAGGTGGGCGTCATCCGGTTTTGGCGTGTAGCCGATGGGACACTGCGCAACAACTATTACAGGCGCACTGGTATTGGCGTTACCTCGCCGATTGCCTGGTCGTTCGATGCCATGTTTTTCGCGTATGGGACGTATGAAGGAACTACCGTGGTAGCGCGGACTCCGGCGCCGTAGCTCCCATCTTACAAATCGGAAATGGCTAAGGCTCAGCCTCGTGCGACTGCCCTTCGCCTGCAAGTTGGCAAATGTGGTTCATGCCGTTTGCTTTTTCCACTCGGCTCCACCCAATAGTGGCAAGACAAACAAGTTGGCCAGGATATCAATGATCGTACCGCAGACCACGACAAGGCCGAACCGCTGGGTGGGTGGAAAACCGGAAAGGACGAGAATGGCGAAGCCCGCGGCGATGATCACATCCGAATAGACAATTCCCCGCCATTGTTCCTCACGTCCGGCCACCCACGCGTTCCAGCCCGTCCTTCCATTGCGCTGAGCGCGGCGGACACCGAAGACGAGATGGACCATGGAATCGATGGCCATGCCGATGCAGATGTTGGTGGCTGGCGCAGAAATGATATCGACGGGCACACCCAAAATCCCGATACCGCCCAGCATGCAAAGAGGCACGAGGCCCAGACTCAGGATCATCGCCGCCGCGCCGCGAATGCTCCGCGCGACGATCCAGGCAATGACCGCGAATAAGACGATCAACCAAAACAGGCCGGTCACGAGGCTCGACGCGACCATTTGTGCCAATTCTCCTTGCAGACGATAAATCCCCCCGAGGAAAACTGGTTTGAAACCATGGTGGCGTACGATCGAGCGCAGGTCGTCCAACACTTCGACACGCGGCTTGACGCGCCCGTTTTCGACCATCCGAATGTAAAACGCCGCTTTTGTGCGATCTGGGGTGACAAAGCTCCGGGCGACGCGCTCGTGTTTCGGTTCTTCCATGATCTCGAGCATATGTTCCTTGCTCACAAGAAAGGCGAAGGGCCGGCGGTCGCCTTCAGCAATCAGGAGAGGGAGGGAAATCACGGTCCCGACCCCTTTGTGATTTTCGAGCGCGGTCTGCAGGATCCACATCTCCCTGAAAGCGTCACTTGTGTTCAGTTTGCTGCCATCCGCAGCGGCAATGACCAATGTGAGCGGATTTGAGCCGCCGTTGCGGTCCACATATTCAAGGCCGTCCCGCAGTTCCTGATGTGGCTTGAAATAATCGAGAAGATTCGGATCCGTGTTCAACTGTTTCAGACCGAAACCCAGGCCGACACTGACCAATATGACAGCGGCTGACAGCCAAACGAATCGGCGCGACCAAAACCGTGCACCGGGTCCTTTTTCTGACACTGAACTTTTTCGCGGCACGGCCCAGCCCAGGAACCAGGGATACATCCCGTACGCGCAGACCATCGCAATTACCGTCCCGATGACGCCTCCGAACCCGAGCTCCCGCAGCGGTTTGGCTGGTACGATCAACAAGCTCGCGAAGCCCAGCCCTGCGCAGACCATGGACCAGAAGGACGCGGGAAATGTCATGCGACACGCCTTCGCGGCCAGTTCCCTCGCATCCTTTCCCATCCCGCCGGCCAGCGTCTGCCAGTTGAATGTCATGTACACGAGGTGCGACATCGCTACGACAAATACGATCGTGCCGAGGTTCACCGTCAGGACGCCGATATTCCTGCCGAACAGTGATTGCACCAGCAACGTCAACAACACGGCGCTCGTACATGTGGCGAGCATTCCGATGAAAAGCCGCGCTGACCGGAACAGCACCCACATGGTCACCCCGAACAAAATGACGGCGGTGATGGTGAAGTAACGGAAATCGTGAGCCAGGTTGCGTCGAATCATCTCGGCGACATAAGGCGCCCCGGCGATCCGGATTCGAAAATCCTTGCTGTCGTACTCGTCGATGATGCCTTCGATGCGGCGGATGAGCTGTTCGGTGTCTTTGGTTTCGACG
>QHXD01000641.1:0-1263 GCA_003223895.1 Acidobacteriota bacterium | reverse complement strand
CAGTCGGTGTAGCCGTTCGAAGTACTGCTGCGAGACAATGTCGGATGAGGACACACTCAGAATGAGCTGGCTGCCGGCAGGAAAAAGTTCTTCGATCTTTTTCGATTCCTGAAACTTTGGATCGCTCGAGGAAAAGAAAAAATTCTCATCCACCCGCGGTTTCAAATCGACCAGCGTGGCCACAAGACCGAACAAAACGACGGTCACGGTAAGCATCAACCAGTGCGCCGATCGACCCACTCTTTTCAAACCGTTGAGGATGAAGCGCCCTCCCGTTCTCATCTGGTCCCCCAGGAAGAAGTAGCACGTTGTTCTCCAGATGGACAGGAGGGCGCAGTTTTAGGTGTTCCTTCAGAATTGGAGTTGGAAAGTGAATTGGAAACTACGACCCTCGTTCAACGTGTTGGTGATCTTGCCGAATGCCGGAGAGCTCAAGTCCGGGTTAGGGTCCGCAAATTGGGGCGTGTTGAAGAAGTTGATCGACTCGGCGCGAAAGGTGAGATTCGTCTCCGAGCGCAGCGGCCACGAGCGCGCGAGGCTGGCGTTCATGTTGCGGATGCCTCCTCGCCGGAAGGTGTTGAACCCGAGGTTGCCGCGCGAATCGTTCGGCTGAATCAGCGCGAAGGCTGAACGCGGCAGGCGCGACTGTGAAGTGTCCGGGTTGCCGATGGAGCGGCCGAGAATCGTGGGATCGAGAATGTTAGGACGGTCGCCATTGCTGCCGTCGACGTTCCCAGACCCGGGTCCGTCGGACCCGGAGATCACGGTGAAGGGGAGTCCGCTTTTGGCGAGGAATACCCCAGAAATTCGCCATCCGCCTGCCACGCGCCGGAGAAAGTGGTTCTTGGAGGAGGGGATCGCGTATTGGAATCGCACAATCGCCGCGTGGGACTGATCGAACGCACTCGGGCCTTTGAGGTCCTGCGCGACCGGTTCTTGCGATTGGCTGTAGCCCTGGCGCGCCTCATCGCCCGCGGCCATGTTGGTGTAGGCGCTGCCAAAATGGACTGTCGTCGGCGTCGCCATAGTTCTTCGGGCCGTCAGTCAAACTTCGCACGCCTGTCACGGAGTCGATGGATTTAATCTTCTGCGTCAGTCGGTGTAGCCGTTCGAAGTACTGCTGCGAGACAATGTCGGATGAGGACACACTCAGAATGAGCTGGCTGCCGGCAGGAAAAAGTTCTTCGATCTTTTTCGATTCCTGAAACTTTGGATCGCTCGAGGAAAAGAAAAAATTCTCATCCACCCGCGGTTTCAAATCGA
>QHXD01000640.1:8379-8670 GCA_003223895.1 Acidobacteriota bacterium | reverse complement strand
CGCGGCCGTGAGTGTCAGTGAAGAATTATCCGTGGGCAGGAACTGGAGAAGACCACGGTTTATCCAGACGCCGAGCCCGAGACCTGCAGCCGCTGCCGTTGCCGAGAGCAGCAGACTTTCGACCATCAACTGCGCCACAATCTGTCTACGGCCGGCGCCGAGGGCCAACCGTACGGCAATCTCCTTTTGGCGTGCCGTCGCGCGTGCGATGAGAAGGTTGGCGACGTTGGCGCACGCGATCAGAAGGACCAGACCGGTGATGGCCATTAGAACATATAGCGGTGTCGTGAA
>QHXD01000640.1:6744-8276 GCA_003223895.1 Acidobacteriota bacterium | reverse complement strand
TCAATGATCTGCCGGTAAAGTGGCGCAACGGCCGCCTGAGCCTGCGCCTTTCCGACTCCCGGCTTCAGCCCGGCGAAAACATTGACCCAGCGGCTCCTCCGAAACTCGAGAACGGACCCAGCCACACCTGCATTGAGTATCGGGTTCACTTGCTGCTGCATCATCATCGGTACGAAAACCTGGGTCGCATCTCCAATCTCGAGACCACGAAATCCAGGAGCGCTCACACCGATGACGGTCATGGGATTGCCATTCAGATGTATGGTCCCGCCGACGATGTTCGGATCTCCGCCGAACCGGGATTTCCAGAAGTCATATGTCAGCATCGCGAACGGCTCCGCTCCAGCACTCTCGTTATCTTCGGGAGTGAACGCGCGGCCAACCGCGGTCTTCACGCCGAGCACCTGAAAGTAGTCACCGGTGACCAGTTCGCTCCGGATCAATTCGGTCCGGCCGCCATAACCCAGGCTGGCGGGCGCGGCATACCACGCAAGAACGCCCGAGAAAACGGTGGCCTTATCGCGGAAGTCCCGATACATCGAATAGGACATACGGTCCTCTCCCCACTGAGCGCCGTAATAAGGCCCACGCGCCGCCAACTGTACCAACTGTTGTGGGCCTGCTACCGGAAGCATCCTTAATAAGAGTTGATCGATGAGGCTAAAGATGGCTGTGTTCGCCCCAATGCCGAGCGCCAGGGACAGGACTGCTACCGTCGTAATCAACGGATTCTTTCGAGCTGAACGCAAAGCGTACTTGAAGTTCATGGCCGCCTCCGAAGAGTCCGATGTAATAGAACCGCGGCCAATGAGGAAGGTTACTGAAAGTGGGTAGTGGATCACTTTGAAGTTCGCGAAACTCCCCTCCTAAGTTAGGAGGGGTGCCGTTCGCGCGTTTTTCAGCGAACGGCGGGGTGGTTCCTTGGGAAACCACCCCGTCTGCGCCTTTTCAAAGGTAGCTTCGCGGCATTTTCTTGATGGCGCAGCCACCCCTCCTAACTTAGGAGGGGAGTTAAGTGCAATGTTTTGACCGGCGCGGGACACGCAATCTATAATTTGGCCACCGCGCAGAAAGTGATCGATTTGATACAACTTCGGAGTAAGTGCAATGCAATCAGTGACCTCAAGATGGTTGTCGTGCTTTGTCGTGATGGCCGGTTTGATGGGAGTTCGGGCCAGTTATGCTGCCGATAAATGGTTAGAGGTTCGTTCCAGAAATTTCATTCTGGTTGGCAATGCGAGCGAGTCGCAGATTCGACGGGTCGGACGCAATCTTGAAGAATTCCGAGCAGGATTCTCAAACCTGTTCCCGGCCATCAGCCGGGAAGCGTCATCCCCAATCACTGTAGTTGTCTTTAAAGACGACGCGGCATTCCGGCCTTTCAAACCTCTATATGAAGGAAAACCCGCCAGCGTCGCAGGTTCTCACGCTCATCGATTGCACCAGAGGTTTGACGTTGCGCGTCCGCGTCGGCAATGGAAACGTCGAACTTCATACCGACACTCCGGACCGCCTTGAATTCATGAGCTACG
>QHXD01000640.1:2758-6677 GCA_003223895.1 Acidobacteriota bacterium | reverse complement strand
GCTTTCTGGGCGAACCGGTACGCGTCGAGTTCGTAAAGAAGTGAAGCGTTCGGAGACCTTACCGTCCTGAGGAAGGGGTAGTAACAACGGCGGTCAATTTACGGATCATACCGTCGCTCTTGCTCATGAGATAGACTTCGCCGTCGCCATCCATCGACAGGCGGACATCGGCACGACCTCCACCATACGCGGCACCGTATGGATCCAATTGGCCGGCGTTTGTCAATGCGCTCATGCCCGGCAAAACGTTATTTGGTATCGGGAAGCCTTGCCTGCGAGAGTACGCTTCGGCCACGATATCGAACATTCGCCGCTTCACCGCACTCTCCGCCGGCGTGCCAAATGGGCCTTTGTAAACAACCTGAAGCTCATGAATTGCAGCCGATTTGTCACGGGCCCCTTTCGTGGCCAGCATCTCCGGGCCATCGCAATAGAACAGGCGGCCGGTCACGATGTCGGAGAACAGGTATTTTCCGAGCATCTGCGGCATCAGTTTGCCGCGATATATAAAACCGGGTCCAATCGCGACGCCATCCCGATGGCTGAACGCCGCAGCGGGATACAGTGGGGTTAAGGGCCGGTCGATACCCTCCACAATGATGGTGTCGGAGGCGGGAAACGCAACTGGCGGGTCGACCCTGCTGCCGGTTCTTCCATTGTTCGGGCCGCCTACAAAAACCTGTTCGTGGCCTTCCCGTTCAGCCCAGCCATAATTTCCGCCTTTGACGATTACGTTTACTTCCTCCCATGATCCGGCGCCGATCTCAACCGCGACGAGCGTGTTCGTCACAGCGTCCCACCTCATCCGGTGCGGGTTGCGAAACCCGTAGGCATAGACCTCCGGTCTCGCACCATTAGTTGACACGAAAGGATTCGCGTTTGTTCCGGTCGAGGGAATGCGATACCGGCCGTTGGAGCTCAGCAGATCCTGCGGACGCAATGTGACGTCCGGAGTAACCCGCAGGATTTTCCCCTGCAACGCGTCCAGGCGCTGCGGGATCGTGTGCGTAATTCCCGGCCGTTCTCCCGCGGTGCCGTCGCCGACTGAGATGTACAGGTTTCCGTAATCGGCTTCTCCGGGACGAGCCAGCGGGTTGAAAAGCAGATCGCCGATAGGATGAAAAACAAAACTAAAACCCAGCCTCAGGATTTCGCGAGCAGTCCCCTCGAACTGGGCGTTTCCAATGTTCGAGTCGGTCCATTCGACAACTACGGATTCGAATCCCACTTCCCCCGCAGGCGGGTTAATCGGCGAGGTCGTGGCGAATCCGCCGGGACGCAAACCTCGCAATACGTCGTTGCGTGGCGCGCCGGATGCACTCATCCCCGGTTTCTCGGTATGGACCGTATAGAATTTCCCAGTTTTCGCGTAAGCGGGATCGAATGTAATACTCCCGAGGCCGGTGCCGAAACCGCCGTGGGGGCTGGCATTCGCGAAGTTCGGGAAGACCTTGTTGAAAGCGATATATTCTGTGAACTCCCGGCGGGATTTGTCGAGGATGTACAGATTCCCGTTCTGGTCGATCACGAAGAATCGGGCGCTCGACCTGGGCGCATCCCGAGGCTCTGAAGCCAGCACGTTCGCCCGCGCCAGTTGATACGGAAGTCCTTCGAAGTCATTTCGCGGCGGATTCCGTTCGTCAAAGCTCCACCTGGATTGCGGCAGGACCGCATAATCCTCCACCATCACGGCGGTTCCGTCCTTAGTGATTCGGGATGCCGAGGGATACTGTGTGCCGCCGCTCTGAGCGATTGCATGCATCCAACTGTCGGCGCAGGCCAGAACGATCATCCCTGCCAGTGCGATCAAGATCAGCCGTCTCATACCTCCTCAGTGCTTCGGGAGCCGGTACACGCGCATCGCTGTGTCGTGGAACATCGCGGCGCGCTCACCGGCCGAGAAGCCCTGCGTCAGCTTCTTGAACTGGTTCCAGAGCACGGTGTACGAACACGAAAGCCTGTCGACCGGGAAGTTGCTCTCGAACATGCAACGGCCGGGACCCAGTCCCGATTTGCCGCGAGAAGTTCGCCGGAGGGCGGTGGTTGTTTCCGCTCGTGCCAGCCGTAGCCGTTGACCACCATCTGGATGCCGCCGACTTTTGCCACGACGTTCGGGCATCGCGCCAGTTCCGCGACTGCGGGCTTCCATGCACGGAATACCTCGTCGCGCCGTCCGGTGAATGCTCCGACGCCGATCGGCCCACCGAGGTGATTGAATATGATCGTCGTGTCCGGAAAGGCCTTCGCAAGGTCGGTCAGCTCCGCGATTTGCGTGTGGTAGACCCAGCCCTCGAAGGTCAGCCCATAGGTGCGCAGGTACGCGTAGCCGCGCCGGAAGGCAGGGTCGAGAAGGACGTGCGCGGGCACACTCGGCCGGTTCGTATTGCGCGCTGCAACGCTTCCAGTGGGTAGGACACCCGGCTCCGCCCACGCCGCGCCGTGGCGGATGCCGCGGAACCGCTGCCGGCTCGCGGCGATCTGGGCCTCGAGCACAGGAGCGACGCGGTCGCCCAGCCGCAGATCCGCTGTGCCGACGATGCCTGCCGCGGCACGCAGATCGCCATACCGGCCGCTGGCGCTCTCCGCAGCGACGCCCTGCACAAACTCGGTTTCCCCTACGACCCGGAACTCTTCCGGCCCGTCGGCTCGATACATCGACCCGCATTCAATGAACACCGTCTGACGCACGTTGTGCCCCTGGACATCCGCCGCCAGATCCTCGAGAAGGTAACGCCGAGGCATGCGGTCGGCCGCATCCCAAAAGTGATGATGGGGATCGATGATCGGCAGCTGGGGCTCCAGCGCGGGCTCGCGGGTCAGGGCAAGCCAGTCTGGGGCGGCAGGCGGCGCGGCGGAGTTCTGGGCGACGGCGTTAGGCGGCACGGACTGCGCCGTCGCAACGACCGCTGCGGCGCTCTTCAAAAAACCACGACGGCCAACGGAGGTTATTCTGGTATTCGCCATCTTTAGAGTCCTCCAGGTCTTAAACTGACGCGACCATATCGCTATCGCCCGTGCATGTCAAAACGGAAAGTAAGGGACAGTTCGTAGTGGGTTCGCGCTGCAAATTAGCCAGAATGTTCCGGAATGCACGTAGCCGTGGGCTTTATGCCCGCGTTCAAACACAATTAAAATTCTTCTGGCGGTACCTGAACGCGGGCATAAAGCCCACGGCTACGTGCATTCCCTATCATTCTGGCCAATTTGACAGTACTCGCGCCCATCCGGTCCGGTATATTGGGCGACCGAACCCGCAACGTGACTTATGAGCGACCACCCCGGCCGTGCCAATTCCGGAACGGATTCTTTTTCTTGATGGCACGGCCACCCCTCCTTTGCAAGGAGGGGAATCCATTTCCCCTAATTAGGGTCTCTTTCGAATTGGGCAACATGCCCCTACGCCCGGGGCTACACTCTGTCGCCGCCACGCGGCTGTTCATGGCGGCGCCTTTCGCGAGATAATGATGCGGTCCTACACCTGGAGGCAGACGGTGAAAAAGCTCACATGGATTATTTTGGGGGCGGTACTCCTCAACACCACATGCGCTCAGATGCCCCCCGAGATGCAACTGATCCGAGCGGCCGCGGACGCTCTCGGAGGCGTGGGTCCGGTGCAGGCGGTCAAGGCTCTGACCATCGAAGGTGAAGGCGACGCGCCCAATCTGGGGCAAAACATTACGCCGGAAAGCGAGCTGCCCAACTGGAAGGTTACGCAGTTCAAGCGGGTTATCGATCTTGCGAATGGACGCATGCGCACCGAGCAGCGGCGCGAAGCACAGTTCCTGTTTGCAAACGCCACGGTGCAGCAGCAAGTCGCGGGTATCGACGGTGATGTCGCATACAACGTCGGACAAAGTGGAATGCCGGTGCGCGCACCGGAACCGGCTTTAAAGGACAGGCGCATCGAAATGCTGCATCA
>QHXD01000640.1:0-2753 GCA_003223895.1 Acidobacteriota bacterium | reverse complement strand
TCGGCAATCTGCGGCAGCAGGACACTCTTCAACTTATCGATATCACCAGTGAAGGTCAAACGTTCACGCTGGCGATTAACAGCATGACGAAGTTGCCGGACAGGGTGATCTCCATGACCTACAACCCGAATCTGGGTGACGTCGCCATTGAAACATCGTTTTCAAACTACGAAAACGTGAATGGCGTGAACCTGCCAAAGCGCCTCACGACAATGATCGACAAGTATCCACAGTTCAATCTCTCCGTGACGAAGAATACGCTGGACGGCGACACGGCCGATCTTGTGGCACCGGATTCGGTGAAGTCGGCCGCTCCGCCACAGGCGCCACCGATCAATGTGACCGTGGAAGAAGTCGGCAAGGGTATCTGGTGGCTCGCGGGTTCAGGAAATCATCGAAGCATTTTGTTTGAGTTCGACGATCATTTAACGCTCTTCGAAGTGCCTCTGAACGAGGCACGCTCGAAGGCCGTCATCGACAAGGCAGGCACCGTTCGGCCTGAAAAGCCTCTGACTTATGCGATTGTTTCGCACCATCACTTCGATCACTCGGGCGGTCTTCGCGTTGCGGTTGCCGAAGGCTTGACGATCATCACGTACAAGGACAACGTGGAGTTCTTCAAGGAACTCGTCGGGCGGAAACATTCGATCGTTCAGGACGCTCTCGCAAAAAATCCAAAACCGCTCAAGATCGAGCCGGTTGACGATGAGCTCACGCTAAAAGATCGATCCATGGAGGTGCATCTCTACCACGTGAAAGACAATCCGAGGGAAGGCACGAATCTATTCGCCTACGTGCCGCGCGACCGCATGCTCGTGCAAGCGGATCTCTATGACTCCACCTGGACGCAGCATCCGTGGGCGGACAATTTCCGCTGGAACCTCGAATACCGCAAGCTGCGAGTCGAGAAGGATGTCCCGGTGCACGGCGCAATCCAGAGCTACGCGGACGTCCTGAAGACGATTCAGGCCACGCAGAAAATTACTGATCACTGATGAGAACGCGGGCTAAAGCCCGCGACTACATTGGAAACGAGTTGACTCTTCAATGTAGTCGCGGGCTTTAGCCCGCGTTCGCTCTCTTGATTACTTCGCAAAGCAGGGACTGGGACTCCACCCGGAAGCGTCAGCCTGTTTCTTGAAGTTGGTGCTGGTGACGAAGGGCTCGTTCAGATACGTCGGATCTTCGACAATGGTGATCACCACGAACCACGTATCCCCGTTGGGCTCCTTCGATAAATCAAAGAACTCCCGGATCACTGCGTCCTGACTATACGGAGCGCCGTTCTTGCGCAGATAGCCCGGCCGCAACTGAGTCGTAACGACCTCGAGAGCACGCCCTTGAGTTCCCTGACGAACGGCACCCAATCCGGGCGCGGGCGTGCCCGCACCGCGGAGGGGCCGTTCCCACTGTGCCGCGGAGTATCCCTGGTATGTTCGCGGTCCGCCTTCCGGAGGCTTGCCGCCGAAGTGGAGCAGACGCGTCTGCGTCCCTTCGTCGGTCTCGATTTTCAGCGTCGAGTCGTCCTGCCACGTGATGTGCAAGCGCGTCGGCCGCCGCATGATCCCGCCTGCGCCGTACGCCTTACATTGTTCGCCGGCGGCCTCGTCCTTTCCAGGATCCCACGCGTTGCCGATCCGGCGGCCTTCGGGGTTGAGTGGAATGCTGGCGAAATCGCCTTTAATAGGTGTCACCATCCGCCACCGCCAATCTTCAGTAATGACGGAGACCCAGTAACCGGTGAAGTCCACAGGCGCCCCAGCTCTGGGAGTCGGAGGCGGTCCCCCGCGTTGACCCGGCGGTCCCTGGATAAAGACAAACGCAGACAAGACAGATGCTGCAGCTAAATGATTCATCAGTTCACTTCTTCTGGCTGAGGCTCCTGTACACCGTCTCGAGAAATGCCTCATTGGCTCGGGCATCGATGCCGTACTCGGTATCGTAGTCTCTGGTCGGTTTGGCGGCCTTTACCTGCTCCAGCGTCATTCCCTTGCGTATCAGGTCCTGAACGCGATCGCGAATGATCGTCAGCATGTCGCGATACTCTACAACGTCAGCCTCGTCGCAAAGCCGTCCGTGGCCGGGTATGACATACGTGCCGCCCTCCTGATATTTCAAGGGAACCGTGATTTTCAGAATTCGATTCAAGCCGTCGATCAACCCCTGGACGCTGCCGCCATTTTGCAGATCGATCGTGGGATAGCGGCCCGGCGTGAAAAGGTCGCCGACGCTCAGGACATCCGAACGGCGGAAGTGGACAATGCTGTCGCCGTCCGTGTGCGCCGCGGGCATGTGTTCGATGACAATCGCCTCACCGTTGAATGCAATGTCCTTTTGAGCGGTGTGAAACTCGTCGTTCGGCCAGGTCACTTCCGGAAATCGAGGCTGAGTGGAGGCCGTCATCCGGTTGAGAACGTTTTCGTGCGCGATTACCCTGGGACGCGTGCCTGTACCTGAGTTGGCGAGCCTGGGTAAAGCCTCGTTTCCACCCGTGCTCTCGGGATGGAAATGAGTGTTGATGATCCATACGACCGGCTTGTCCGAGATTTTCCGGATCGCTTCAAGGAGCTTCGGGGCATCCTGTTCGAACTGAGTGTCTACGACCAGCACTCCCTCATCACCCACTTGCACCGTAGTATTGCCCCGCGCGCCAACCAGCATGTAAACGTTTCCCTGCACAGGCAGCGTGCGAAAATCCTGGCCTCGAAGGGCAGGAGCGCAAACAGCCAGCAGGAACGCCAGGACTACTTTAT
>QHXD01000639.1 GCA_003223895.1 Acidobacteriota bacterium | reverse complement strand
CGGCCAACGAAGACTTCACCGCAAGGATTGTCCGTTTTAGGGAGTCTCGCAATGATGTTCAGCGCCGCCCTGTTGTATTGCGCAGGATCGATTCGATTGTTGGCGTATGGCGGTCTCAATGCGATCTGCCGGCCTGCGTTGCATTGGGGCGAAGTGAACGCGGACCAGTCGCCATTGAGAATCGCAGTCGTGGGAAGAACATTTCGGACGTCGGCGGGGTCCGAGCGCAACGTCGTGCCCTGGTAGCCGCCGAAGAAAAACAGCCTGTTCTCTTGGATGGGTCCGCCGACCGTTCCGCCAAATTGATTGCGCTTCACTGAGCTGTGTACCTTCTTACCGGTGGCCGGATCCACTGCCGCAAAGTACGTCGTGGCATTGAACAGGTCGTTCCGCAGAAACTCAAACAAATCGCCGTGAATCTCGTTCGTGCCCGATTTCGTTACCGTGTTGACGGAAGCCCCGGCGTGCCGGCCATTCTGAGCCGTCAGCCCGCTCGTCTCGGTCTTGAACTCCTGCAGCGCGTCGGGAAACGGAAACGGCATATTTGTACCGTCATACGGATTGTTGTGAATCGCGCCGTCGAGCTGGTATGCGACTCCGTAACCCATCCCGCCGGCAACCGAAATCAATGGCATGTTCGGTGAAAAGCCTCTCTGTGTGGCAACAGCCACCACGACGGCTGCGCTGCCGATCGTGATCAGATCGGTGATCTGGCGCCCGTTGAGCGGCAGTTCCAGAATTCGCTGGTTCTCCACGACCTGGCCGATACCGGCGGTCCGAGTCTCGACCGCTGCGGTGTTGGCCTGAACCTCGACCTGTTCGGTGAGCTGACCCACTTCGAGAACCGCATTGATGACGGGGTTATCGTTGACTTGCAAAACGAGGCCGGTCTGCGCAAACGTGCGAAAACCCGGCAGAGCCACTTCCAGTCGATAGGGCCCGAGCGACAGGTTCGGCAGTACGTAAGAGCCGGTTTCGTTGGAAATCGTGGTTCGCGTCACACCTGTGTCGGTTTGTGTGGCGGTAATATCCGCGCCGGGCAAAACGGCGCCGGTCCGATCTTTCACTGTGCCGCTGATCTGAGCCGTCGCCTGTGCCCAAAGGACGCCGCAACTCAGACTGCAAGCCATCACCAGGGTAGACAGGGCTACGACGATTCGTTTCACAGTTCCTCCTGCTGCTAGCGCGCAGCGTAGGGGTAGCGCAGTTCAGGCTCTTAAGGGTTTCGATGCGGGAAATTTAGTCGGATCGCCACGGCAATGTCAATAACGTCAAAATGCGCAAAACAGATCTAACTTGACTGCCGGACGGCGGATGGCCTAGCGTGACAAAAAACTTCAGGAGAAGGACATGTCTAAGAAGATCATCGGTTGTGTTTGGCCTTGCCTGATTCTCGCGATGGCAATATCGAGTTTCGGGCAGGCACCCCGCGGCGCTGCGCCGCCGCCCAGGCCGGATAATGCTCAGTCTTTGGCCCACATCGAGGCGGCAAAGAAGATTGCCGGCACAGACTTGACTGCGCCGTTCAACTTCTTCTGCATACCCGCAAACACCAGGGCCAATAATGTCAATGCTCCGGAACTCGAGCCCGTAAAAATTTTCGATAACCTGTACGCCGCAGGCAACTCGGAAACGATCGTGTATGCCATTACCACTTCCGACGGGCTTATCCTTATCGACTCCGGGTATGCCGACAGAGTGGAATCCGTCCTGATCCCCGGACTGAAGAAGCTCGGGCTGGATCCCGCAAAGGCGAAGTACCTTCTTCTTGGTCACGGCCACGGCGACCATTTCGGAGGCGCGGCATATTTCCAGGAGCATTATGGGACGCGCGTAGGAACTACGGCAGCCGACTGGGATCTCATGTATCCGGTCAACGCGCCGCCGCAGACGAATCCCAACGCGGTCAAGCCGCCGAAGCGCGATCTGGTTCTCGAAGAGGGCAAGCCGATCAAACTTGGAGACGAGACGGTAACACCTGTCCTGATCCCGGGTCACACGCCGGGTTCCACGGCGTTCATCTTCACGGTAAAAGACGGCAGAACCACCCACATTGCGGGAATCTTCGGTGGGACGATCCTGACGCTGGATCGAATCACAACACCCGGACTGAAGCAGTATGTAGGTTCGATCAGCCATTACCTGGACGTCGCGAAGAGGATGAAAGTGGATGTCGAAATTCAAAACCACGCGATCTTCGACGATACGCCGAATCGGCTCGCCAAACTCAAGGCGCGGAAGGCCGGCGAACCGCATCCATTCGTGATGGGCGGAGAAAAGTACGCACGATTCTGGAATGTTGTCTCGGAGTGCGTTCAAGCGGAAATTGCGCGGAGGGGTGACCAGTAATCAAGTTCGATGAACTGGAGCGCATAGCGCCTTTCGGAACACGTCTTATGCCTTCCAACCACGAAATTACCCGTTTGCTGCTCAATTGGAGCGACGGTGATGAGCAGGCGCTAGAGGAATTGACACCACTTCTGTACAAAGAACTTCATCAGATGGCCCACCGTCGCATGCAAGCAGAGAGACCGGGCCACACCTTGCAGACAACCGCGCTGATCAATGAAGCTTACATGCGGCTGATCGATTGGAAAAATGTCCGTTGGCAAAACAGGGCGCACTTTTTTTCTGTGTGCTCTCAACTGATGCGACGAATTCTCGTCGATTTCGCCCGCGCTCGGAAGAACACGAAACGAGGTGCCGGAATGCCCATGGTGTCTTTGGAGGAAGCGCCGCCGGTTTCCACTGACCGCGCCGCCGAAATCATTGCGCTCGATGACGCCCTCCAGCAGCTCGCTAAAGTCGATCCCCGCAAAACACAAATCGTGGAGCTGCGTTTCTTCGGCGGATTGAGCCTGGAGGAAACGGCAGAGGTTCTAAAGATTTCAAGCCGGACGATCCAGCGGGAATGGGATCTCGCCAAGGCCTTTCTCGTGTTGGAGATGACAGGGGATGAGGAAGGGCTGCCGGAGCCCTGAACGTCTGCCGCTCATGCGAATCAGCGGTCGAAAACTGTTCCACTGTGGGACTCGTTTCGTACTTCTGTTTCTGTAACAACAAGTGGCGCGCCGGGCGGAAGCACCTGCAACGTCTTCAAAAATTCGATAATTTGCGCTTGCCGATCGGGACCAAGCGAGAAAAACACGTCTCGCGTGGCTTTGGCTTCGCCGTGGTGATGATCGATCGCTTCAGTAAGC
>QHXD01000634.1 GCA_003223895.1 Acidobacteriota bacterium | reverse complement strand
GGTGCGGCGACACGGGAGGATCAAAAACGACGGCTTCGGGAAACGTGCGATCTGCGGACACACCGGCCCATTTCATGACCGCCTGCCGGTCCGTTCCCTCGCTCGCCCCCGTCTGAATCGGTTTCCAGTATTTCCTGTTCAACGCCGCGACCAGTAAAGCCGACAGAAGCGTTTTTCCCACGCCGGTGTCCGTGCCGGTCACAAACACGTCTCTGCTCATTCCGGGACGACCTCACTCTCGCGAACCGCGACCAGTGCCTCAGTAAAGGCGTCCATATCCGCGAATGAAAGCTTCGAGTGGAGTGAAAGCCGCAGCCGGGATGTGCCGGCCGGCACGCTGGGCGGCCGGATGGCGCGGACTGCGAAGCCGGCTGCATTCATTGCGGCGGCGAAGCGGACTGCGGCGTCATTGGATCCGAGGATCAAAGGAATGATCTGCGAGTTGCTGCGGGGAGTCTCGAATTCCGCCTCTTTCAAGCGTTTCCGCAAGTGACGGCTCAATTCGCAAAGGTGGTCCCGATCGGCGTCTGCCGTAATGCTCAGACTCAAAGCTTCCTGAATCTGGGCCGCGCAATACGGAGGAAGTGCCGTCGTGAAGATGAAGGTTCGAGCGTGATTGATCAGGTAATCCCGCAGTGTCCGCGAGCCCGCCACGAATGCGCCCATCGAGGCCAGAGCCTTACCGCACGTGTGCACCGTGGCCAGAACGTGATCACCTTCACGAATAGCGTGAACGAGGCCTCGGCCGCCCAGCCCCTCAACACCGATGGCATGAGCTTCATCGACAATCAGCGTGGCGCCGTGCCGTTCGCACAGGGTGATCAACTCCCGAAGCGGAGCGCGATCGCCATCCATGCTGAAGACGCTTTCCACGACGATGATCTTCTCTCCCTTTCCGCGAGTGCGGCGCAGCGATTCCTCCAGATAGCCCAGATCCGCGTGCGGGAAAATGACTCTGTTGGCCCGGGAAAGCCGGATGCCGTCGATGAGGCTCGCGTGATTGGCGCTATCCGAGAATACGGTGTCCCCATCTTTCAAAATCGAACTGAGCAAGCCGATGTTAGCGGCATAGCCCGATGGAAAATAGAGCGCCGCCTCCGTTCCCACGAATTCGGCGAACCGTTGTTCGAGTTGTTCCCACCGTTCGGAATTCCCAGACAAGAGCCGCGATCCGGTTGAAGAGACTCGATCGTCCTCCTCGAGGGCGCGGGCAATCGCGTCCTTCAATCCGGGATGTGAAGACAAACCCAGGTAATCGTTGGAAGAAAGCTGGATCCCCGGCGGACTCGCCAGCTCTCGAAACTGATTTCGCTCACGAAGGGCTTCGAGATCGGCGGCCATGCGCCGGTTGATTCCGGGCTCACGAGTTTCAGCCATGATTCATCGGCTTGAGATCAAGCTCCTCGAGCAGGACGTCATCCTCGGAGCGGGTCGGATTCGGTGTCGTCAGGAGCTTATCGCCGACGAAGATCGAATTCGCGCCCGCCATAAAGCACAAGGCGATCGCTTCTCTGCTGAGCGAGCGGCGGCCGGCGCTGAGACGCACGCGGGAGGACGGCATGAGGATGCGCGCAGTGGCAATCGCGCGGACCAGTACCAGCGGGTCCACGGATTCCGCATCGGCCAGCGGTGTGCCTTCGACACGAACCAGTACATTGATCGGCACGCTCTCCGGGTGGGGCTGAAGTGTTGCCAGTTGATGAAGCAGCCCAACGCGGTCTTCATCTGACTCCCCCATGCCGAGAATGCCGCCGCAGCACACCGTGACACCTGCCTTACGGACGTGTTCCAGGGTACGCAGCCGCTCTTCATACTTTCGCGTGGTGATGATTTGCTTGTAGAAGTCCGCCGACGTGTCCAGGTTGTGGTTGTACGCGTAAAGTCCCGCATCCGCCAAACGTTGCGCCTGGGATTCGGTGAGCATCCCCAGGGTGCAACACACTTCAAGACCGAGCGACGACACGCCGCGGACCATCTCCAGTACTGCGTCGAACTCCGGTCCGTCGCTGACCTGCCGCCAGGCCGCTCCGAGGCAGAACCGGCTGACGCCCTGCTCACGCGCCTCTCGGGCTGTTTTCACCACTTCTTCCACCGAAAGCAGATCCAACCGATCAACATTCGTTTTGTAATGAGCGCTCTGCGGGCAGTATGCGCAGTCCTCGGGACATCCGCCGGTCTTGATCGAAAGCAGTTGGCAAAGTTGTACTTCACCGGGTTCGAAGTACTGCTGGTGCGCGGCCTGCGCCCGAAACAAGACGTCGAGCAGCCGGGAGTGGTAGATGGTGCGAACTTCGTCTTTGGTCCAGTCGTGGCGCACTCCATTAGTTTGCATGAATGGATTATAAACGGCTGCGGCCCCTCAATGAACCCACGTTACCAACATTGGGAATCCAAGGTCCCCAGCCGGGCATGAGAATCCGAGCGTTTGCGGCGAATTTTTGCGGCATGCCGAGTGCTTAGTCCAACCTGAAAAAATCTCCAGAAAGGGTGAATAAGGATGAAAGTACAACTTGTTCTGTGGGGCGGCGGAAGTCGCCGTTCCTGGAAACGTGAAGCATTGATGGTCGGTGCCACGGCAGGGATTGCTACTGCAATCGGTGCTCTCACGGCAGGTAAAAAGGGCGCAACCTTCGGAGCGATCACCGGGGGCGTAACCCGGTTCTTGATGCGAATGACGAGCTGGTAAACGGGGAGGAAGCCAGAAGCCAGAAGCCAGAAGCCAGAAGCC
>QHXD01000633.1 GCA_003223895.1 Acidobacteriota bacterium | reverse complement strand
TGGACTGCTGGATTCACGGTTTACCGGTCCCGTGTCGGGATACACCTTCAGCGTGGCCGGCAGCGGTACCCCCAACTACACCGTCAACGCGGGACCGCAGACGACCAACAACGGCCGGTTCGGTTACATGAGCGGTCCGGACGCTGTGGTTCGCTACGCCACCTACACCGACGCCAATTGCAGTCCCTGCTATCCGGCCAGCGCGACGCCAAACGGCAGCGTGGGCGCACCGGTTCAGTAAATCAACAAGCCTTGTGGCGGCGGCATCAACGCGCCGCTGCAAGGCAACCCTTGCGAGTATGAAAAACAACGACGGATTTTCACTGCTGGAACTACTCATCGTGGTGGCAATTATTCTGATTATCGCAACCATCGCGATTCCCAGCCTTCTGAGGTCCCGTCAGGCTGCGAACGAATCGGCGGCAGTCGCGAATCTTCGAAACCTGAACTCAGCGGAAGTCGGTTATTCGTCCAGCCATGCCGGAGTCTACGGTTCAATTGGTGACCTCGTGAGCGCTGGACTTATCGACAATCGATATCAGGGTGTGATGTCTGGATACCTTATGACGGTAGAGCTTTCGACTAATGCACTGGATTACACCGCAGCGGCGACGGCTCGTGCACTGACCGATGGCCGATTTGATTATTACAGCATCCCCGATTACGTCATCCGATACAGTACGGTTGCCGCTCGTGCACCATCAGCTCTTTCCGGCCAACCCGTTCGATAGCCGCAGGCCCGCGCTGTGGGCGTTGGCCGCCTGCCTGCTGCTTGTGGCGCTGTGCTATGCGAACTCGATAACCAACGCGTTCATCCTCGACGACGTTCTGATCGTCGCAGCAAACGAACAGATCCGCAGCATCCAGCCGCTGCATTTCCTCTCCCGTTCATACTGGGGAGAACAAATCAATGGCTGGGTTTACCGGCCGCTGACCATATTTTCGTTCTCCGTCGAGTATTCGATCTGGCAGGCCTGGCCGCCCGGTTTCCGATTCACCAATCTGTTGCTGCACGCGCTGAACGGATGGCTCGTGTTCCTGCTCGTTCGAAGCATTTTCGGTTCGTTGCCCGCAGCGTGGGCTTCGGCCATCGTCTACGTTGTTCACCCGGCACATACGGAGGCCGTGGTGAGCATTGTCGGAAGGAGCGAGCTGCTGGCCGCCTCGCTGTTCTTTTCCGCATGGCTCGCATTTCGGAGCGGGCGCACGTGGCTGGCGGCAGCGGCGTACTTCCTGAGCCTGCTGGCGAAAGAGAACGCCATTACCCTTCCTGCCGTTATCGCGGTCGAGATGCTGTTGACCGAAGGCAGCCTTCGCAAGGTTCTGCTTTCGTGGCGGCGGTTTGCCGTTCTTGGTTCGGTCGCCGTTGTTTATCTCGCAATCCGCATCTATATACTTGGTCGCCTTGGACCGCCTTGGATGGGCCAGTACCTGCATGGCAGTCTGACCCTCACCGAACGCTGGATGACGTCCGGGCGTGTGTTTCTGCAGTACCTGCGGCTGATGTTCTGGCCCGTTGACGTGACGGGCGATTATGACTTCAACACCATACCCGTCGCCGGTTTGCGGAATTGGGATGCATGGATCGGGTTGATGCTCGTTGCGGCCTGCCTTGTGACAGCGTTGTGGTCCGCCAGGAGGCGGCCGAAGCTCAGCCTGGGAATTCTCTTCGTCTTCGTGACGCTGTTGCCGGTTTCGAACTGGATCATGCCGATCGCTGTCCTGATGGCAGAGCGATTTCTTTATATGCCGATGTTTGGTTTCGCCCTCGTCGTCGGCGGATTCTGGGCATGGGTTCCAGACAAGCGCATCCGACGGTTGACTGCATTGGGCGTTGTGGCGGTGGCTGCGGTTCTTTGTATTGGGCATAACTACATCTGGCAGGACAAGCTCTCGTATCACCGCAACCTGGTCCGGGTGTTTCCAGAGAATGCGAGGGGACGGCTCGGATACGGTTTCGCGCTGCTGACCATGGGAAAACCTGAGGATGCCAGGATGCAGTTCGAGGAAGGTCTTCGGATCATGCCGGACAGCGTTTCCTTGACTTTAGGTCTGGCCGCGGCAACGATGCGCCTGGATCACAGTTGCGATCGGGTTCGTCCCATGGTCGCCAAAGCACTGTACGAGGATCCCACCCACAGTACAGCTCACTGGATCCTCGGGGACTGCTTCCTGCAAGACGGAAACAAAGAACTCGCTGAGAAGGCGTACAATGAGGCGGTCCGGCTTACCGATTTTCCGGATCCCGAACTTCTCTATTATTGGGGCCGGTCCCTGGAAGACACCGGTCAGACGCAGAAAGCCATAAGCGTTTATCAGCGGGGCGCCTTAATCGATCCGACTAATCAGGATATAAAACTAAGGTTAAAGGTTCTCGGCAGTTCAAATCACTAATGTCCATTGGGCAATGGACATACCCTTCCCATTGATCTAATCAGTTCAACTATCTTACTCTCAGAGATATGCGATTTTGCCTCGCCGTGTTTCTTGCGTTGCTGCAGGCTCCTCCGTCTTCCCCGAATCTCTCGACTCTCGTCGAAGGCGTCGAGCGCTCCTTCGCTCAAATGAAGGACTTCAGTGCGGATTTCATTCAAATTGAAGATTCTTTGAACCAAAAGCACCAGGAGTCGGGTCATTTATATCTGATGCGGTCACGGATGATGCGATGGGAGTATAAGAAACCGGAGGAGAAGCTATTCATTTCAAACGGTAAAACGGTTTACTTCTACGTACCGGCGGACCGGCAGGTGAGCAAAGACGCGGTTCGTGAGGCTGTGGATGACCGGATTCCTTTGATGTTTCTGCTCGGCCGGTCCGATCTTCGCAAGGAATTTACGAAGTTTGAGCTGCTTTCCACCAAGCCGTTCCTGGAGGGAACAAAGGTGGTGCGAATGTATCCCCGAAGAAAAACGGACCTGGCGGAAGTCGTTATGGAAGTCGATCCCGCGAATTTTCTGATTCGAAGGCTCCTGCTCGCCCACGCCGACGGCTCGCGAATGGAATTTATCTTCTCGAATATCCGCATCAATACCGGGCTCCGGGCGTCTATGTTTGAATTCAAGATCCCTCCCGGCGTCGAGGTTAATGAAGGGATCGGGCAGTAGGCGGTAATGCGCCCGCATTAGCGCCCCAGAAAATCCAATGGAATTCAATTGCAAATACGCCAAGCCATCGGGCGAGGTCGTGAAGGC
>QHXD01000632.1 GCA_003223895.1 Acidobacteriota bacterium | reverse complement strand
CGCCGCCAAAGGCGTCTCCATCCCGGTTGCCGTGAGCGCCTTCCCTGATGAGCTCTATCAGGCCCCGCGGAGTTGGGCAGAGCAGGCGTATCCCAATCTCATCCACTACAACAAGCTCGACAAGGGCGGGCACTTTGCGGCCTGGGAAGAGCCGCAACTCTTTTCCGAAGAGGTTCGCGCGGGCTTCAGGCCACTGCGTAGCGGGCTTCAGACCGCTGCGTAATAGCGGAGCAGAGAATCCGCTCCCCCACCGTTATACTCAAAGAGAGAGCCTTCGTATACCGCCGACACGGGAGAAACAAATGCGAAAGTTCAGCAAGATGATACGCACCGAGGTGCGCTCGGCGCACGCGAACAGCCATCTCGGGCACGTGTTTCCCGACGGTCCCAAGGATCGAGGAGGGTTGCGCTATTGCATTAACTCTGCCTCGCTGCGGTTTATCCATCGCGATGATATGGAGGCCGAGGGATATGCGGCTTACTTGAACCGGGTAGAGGATGTCGAATGACTACGGAACGAGCTGTTCTTGCCGGTGGTTGCTTCTGGGGTGTGCAGGAGCTTTTTCGCCGATACGACGGCGTTCTCTCGACGCGGGTCGGTTACACGGGCGGCAGCGTGCCCCACGCTACCGCAATCACGGCTCACATGCCGAAGCAGTCGAGGTCATCTTTGATCCTGCGCGGATCAGCTATCGGCAGATCCTCGAGTTTTTCTTCCAAATTCACGATCCAAGCACGCGCAATCGCCAGGGCAACGACCTCGGGCCCAGCTATCGTTCTGCGATCTTCTACACCAGCGGCGAGCAGAGGCGGATTGCCGAAGACACGATCGCTGACGTCGATGCTTCAGGCCTGTGGCCCGACAAGGTTGTTACTGAAGTTGTTCCAGCAAGCGACTTCTGGGAGGCCGAACCCGAGCATCAGGACTACCTCCAACGATATCCCGGCGGCTACACCTGCCATTTTATCCGGCCAAACTGGAGGCTGCCGATTCGCACGGACAAGGTTGCTAAGAAGGCGTGAGCGCCGATCGCGATTCCATCCGCTCGGCGAAACGTCTTGCGAACAGGCCCGTGCGCTGGATTTTCCCGTCATCCCGCATCACACTGCGAAAAAGGGCTGCTGTTGATTTTGTTGGCGAACGGTCCCTAATTTCAAGCTTTCCTCGGGACTCTCGATCCACTAGTATGTCGCGCACGATGCATCCAAGAATTGTTGCGATTTCGGGCCCCTTGAAGGGATCGCCGTTTCCATTGGGGCCGTTCGAACTCGTTATTGGAAGGGACCGGTCGTGCGACATCCGGCTGGACGATCCACTCGTGTCAAGAAAGCATTGCGGCATTTCGCATGAGGGTAATCGTCCTTTCTTACTGGATATGCAAAGCGCCACGGGCACGTTCGTGAATGGATTTTATTTTCCGGCAAAGATGCTTCTGAACGGCGACCGGATTCGGGTCGGCCGTTCGATTTTTGTGTATCTCGACCAGGACGACGCCGAGGTGGGGAGCGCGATGTTGATGCGGACTCCCGCCGAGGAAGAATGGGACCGCAAAGTGAATGCCGGGCAATCGGGGCAGCGCGCGGCAGCCTACGAGGCGGCGATGAGCACTGTCCTCGACGCGTTCCTCGAGTTCAACGGCAGGATCAATGCGAGCCGCGATGCGGATGAGATTCAGTCGCGCGTGTTCGAACTGATTTTCCGCGTGATGCCCGTGGAGGGCGTCGCGATTCTGCTGCGTGACCTGGACACCGCCGGCATTCTCTCCACAACGTACCGAAGTATCCTATCGCAGAGTGACGAGCCATTTCCGATCGACGAAATAGTGACCGGGAAGGCTCTGAGCGACGGCGGCCCCATCTATAGCGATAAGGTCGTTTGCTTCCCACTCTCGACGCCCAGCGCGAAAGTCGGACTGCTGTATGCCGTGATGGCCGCCGAAGGCTTGGAGTGGTTCACCGCCGGCCACGTCCGTCTGCTCGAGGCAGTCGCCGGATCGGCCGCCGTCGCGCTCGAGCGCGCCCGGTATGTCGCATGGCTCGAAGGCGAAAACCGTCGTCTGAACGAAGCCATCAATGTCGAGCACGGCATGATCGGCCGGAGCGACAAGATGCAAAAGATCTATCAGCTTGTAGGCAGAGCCGGACCTTCGGACCTGACTGTTTTGATCACCGGCGAAAGCGGAACCGGAAAAGAGCTGGTCGCCAAAGCGCTCCACCGGAACAGTCCGCGAGCTCAGAACGCGATGTACGTGGTGAATTGCGCAGCATTCACCGACACGCTTCTAGGTAGTGAACTCTTCGGACACGAGAAAGGCGCCTTCACCGGAGCCGACAAACTTCGGAAAGGGCTATTCGAATTCGCGGACGGCGGCACCGTCTTCCTCGACGAGATCGGGGAGTGTTCGTTCACGCTGCAGGCCGATCTGCTTCGTCTGATTCAACAGCGGGAGTTCAAACGCCTCGGCGGCAATCAGCTTTTGCGCGCCAATCTTCGTATTATCGCCGCCACCAATGTCGATCTCGAGAAAGCGATGAAGGAAGGGCGGTTCAGACAGGACTTGTACTTCCGTTTGAACGTGATTCCCATCCATATGCCCAAGCTTGCCGAGCGCCGCGAAGACATTCCGTTGCTGGTAGCCGAATTCATCAAGAAATACGGACACATCCGGTCCGGCGCCTATCCACCGGTCCAGGGAGTCACTCCGGAAGTTCGTCAGATCTTTGCCTCTTACGATTGGCCGGGAAACGTGCGCGAGCTGGAGAATGTGATCGAAGCGGCAATCGCTTTGGGGACCTCCACCTATATCGGCCGGGAAGAATTGCCGCTCTCGGTCAGCCTCAAGGCGCCTGAACCCGCGGAACTCGGGCAATGGGTGACCCAGTTAAATGCCTGTAAGAAAACGATCATCGAAAGAGCGTTGCAGAAAACCAGCCTTAATCGCGCAGAGGCGGCGCGCCTCCTGGATCTCAACCCCAAATATTTCTCTGCCCTCTGCAAAGAACTCCACCTGAAGTGAGGCTTGACTACGAATCAGCAAGTCCGGGAA
>QHXD01000631.1 GCA_003223895.1 Acidobacteriota bacterium | reverse complement strand
TAAGTCCGCACTCGCGCGCTACACCCCCGAGGACTTTATTCGGATGGTCCGCCGTCACCGGATTGCCTATCACGAGAAGAAACTCGGCCAGCTCTTCTGCGATGGAACGTCGCAGCAGGTCATCGACATGCTTTTGAAGGAATGTGCCGATGTTGGAGTTGAATTGCGTGCCGGTTGCAAGGTTTCCGGCGTTCGCAAGGACGAACGTTTCTTCGTCTCGACGAATTCAGGGGAGTTCGAGAGCCGGTCGCTCGTCATTGCGTCCGGCGGCCTGTCGATTCCCAAAATCGGAGCTACGGATTTCGGCTACAGCATTGCCCGGCAATTCGGGCTGCGCGTTGTCGAAACGCGGCCGGCGCTGGTTCCGCTGACTCTCGGCGGGGACGAAGGCCGGACCCTTTCCGAGTTAAGCGGAGTATCACTGAATGCTACCGTCGCCTGTCGCGGCGTGTCGTTTCGGGAAAACGTACTGTTCACCCATCGAGGACTCAGCGGTCCGGCGATCCTTCAGATCTCTTCCTTCTGGAGGCCTGGTGATGCCATTGTGATCGACGCCTTTCCCGACATGGACCGCAGGAGCCTGCCGCGAAGGTTTGTCCGGAAATGGCGTGACTTGTATGGCCCAAATGCCGAGACGCCGGAGCGCCTCCACCAGTGGACCCTTGTGCCGAGCGGTTCCGAGGGGTACGCGAGGGCCGAGGTCACGCTGGGCGGCGTCGACACGATCGAACTTTCATCCAAAACAATGGAGGCCAGAAGTGTGCCAGGCCTATACTTCATCGGCGAAGTGGTTGACGTTACCGGACAGTTGGGTGGTTTCAATTTTCAGTGGGCCTGGGCGTCTGGTTTTGTTGCGGGTCAATATGTATGATCGAAACCGAAGACGATGCAGTGAAGTTCATGAAGTCGGTGAAGTTCGCATTACGGTACAACGCTACGCCGGCTCTGCCGCTGGCCAGCATGTACGCTGCGGCCGGTGATCAGAGACGAGCCATCGAATTGACGAATGCGCTGCTTGCCAGAAACGAAGTCGTCGAGACTAATGTGATCGCGGACCGGCTGGTCCTCGTCCAGCGCGACATCGTACCCGCCCTGTTTGCGTTGAGGACGAGATTCCGTGCTCAGAAATTGTCGGATTATGTGGACCGGGCATTCAGACTAATACGCAAAGATGGAACCGCTTCCTCCGGAGACGTGCGCCGGTTCCTGGGGGTCGATGGGATGAAGCGGCCGGATCCGGCCGACCTTGCTCTTGGAGAATTACAGCGCGATATGCTGATCGACCGGGGGCCGTCGAGTGTGCCGAAGAACGGGATTCGTTTGAGACGGCGCACCCGGAGCTGGTGAAAGCGGCGAAGAAGATAAAAGTGGAGGAAGCGGTCAAGATCATCACGGAGGCGGTGGGTCCGGTGCCGCCGAAGAAGTTCGCGTCCATGTTCAGGTTATGCTTGTCCCCAAATGACTGATCACTGATGGCCACTGTCCAATGACTAATGAAATTGAGGATTGAAAAATTCTTAGGACTCATTTTTCAATCCTCAATTTCATTAGTCATTGGACAGTGGCCATCACTGATTTGACATCTAAGAAGGAGCCGCTCAACCATGAAAGATCCCGTCCGAGAACAGGTCCTTTACCTCCTGCGCGGCGGGGGCGCGCACATCACCTTCGATGACGTTATTTCCGACTTTCCCGCTCGTCTTCGAGGTGTGAAGCCGCCCGGAGCGCCCCATACGGCCTGGCAGCTCGTCGAACACATGCGCATCGCCCAGTGGGACATTCTTGACTTCAGCGTCAATCCCAAATACGCCTCGAAAGAATGGCCGGCAGACTACTGGCCCAGGACGGAAAAGCCGCCAAGCCCGGCGGCGTGGAAAGCGAGCATCGGGGCCATCAAAAAAGATCTCTCGGCCGTGGTCAAGCTAGTGGAAAATCCAAAGACGGATCTGTATGCGAAGATTCCGCACGGGGACGGTCAGAATATACTGCGGGAGGCTCTGCTGATTGCGGACCACAATGCGTATCATCTTGGGCAGTTGATGTTGCTAAAGCGTATGTTAACGGTCTAAACCACCATGGACGAATACTTCCTGGTTTTTGCCAATTCGGATTACACGCTGGACCTGTCGAGATTCCTGCGAACGGAATCGACGGACGGATGGCATTTCTTTCAGGGAAAAGAAAACATCGGCACCATGATCATCGTGAAGAGCGGGGACATGCACTATGTCCACGCTTCGTTCACGCGCGACCTTGATGCCGAAAAAATCACCAACTACGTGCGCTCCCTGCTATGGTCGCTCAACGTTCACAACGCGCTGGTCACGGTTCACAGCGGAAAGCAGGTAGCGTCGTTCGACTACGAAATCTGAAACTCCCGCACGCGGCCTTTGCCGCTGACGAAGGTTCTGACTCCGGTGGCGATTCCACGATAGAGCGCCCCCGCTTCGTAGAGCGGATCGAGAATACTTTCCTCGATGCTGCCCGCAGCCTTGTTCAAACTATCGACCGTCTTGTGAACGCTTGATGCAATCTCGTTGTTCTTCCCTTCGATCTTCTGGAAATGGCGCTGATACTTTTCGGAAGCGTCCCGGAAGGCGCGTTGCCCGGCCTCCATCGACGCCTTCGCCCGGTCGAGGACGATGCGCACCTGGCCCGTGACTTTCTGGGCTTTTTCCTCAACGAATTCCCGCGCGTCATCGATGTTCTCGTTCAGCGCTCCGGGACGCGTCACGGCCTGGCGGATCTTCCGGCCGGACTCGGTCCCGAACAGGTAACCCAGAGCTCCGCCAACCGCGGATCCTACAATTATGTACGGCACTACGCTTGAACCATTTGTTTTCATGTTTTCCTTCCTATATTAAGACTCTCATTTTCTTGATGGCTGCGCGCCCTTTCTTGAGGCTGCGCGCTGTCGCGCTTGCGCTTCGCGTCGGGCTTGCATTCGCTCCGCTCATCGTTTGTTGGCCTGGAGGATCCTCTTGCGCAAGCGGATCGATTGCGGCGTCGCTTCAACGAATTCCTCGTCACGGATGAATTCGATCGCCTGTTCGAGATTGAGGATGCGGGGGGACACCAGGCGTATCGCCTCATCGGCCGTGGAGGCGCGCATGTTCGTGAGTTTCTTTTCCTTCACGATGTTCACGTCCAGATCCGCGGCGCGCGCGTTCTCGCCAACGATCATTCCCTCGTAAACTTCGGTTCCTGGTGTAATGAAAATCTCGCCACGTTCCTGGAGGTTCCAGATGGCATAGGCCGTCGCCTTCCCTGCCCGGTCCGCTACCAGCGAACCGGTTGGCCGCATGGGGATATCGCCCTGCCATTCGATGTACCCATGGAACAGCGAGTTCATGATGGCAGTGCCCCGGGTATCGGTTAGGATCTCGCTTCTCAGTCCGATAAGGCCTCTCGTGGGAACATGAAACTCCAGCCGGACCCGGCCTGAGCCATGGTTCACCATCTTTGCCATCTTGCCTTTACGGCCGCCGAGCTTTTCGATAACGACGCCCAGAAACGTTTCCGGGCAATCGATGATGAGCATCTCCAACGGCTCGTGCAGTTGGCCCTTAATTTCCCTTGTCAAAATCTGCGGTTTGCCCACCATCAGCTCGTAACCCTCACGTCGCATTGTCTCTATGAGGATTGCCAGCTGCAGTTCGCCGCGGCCCATCACACGAAAAGACTCGGGGCCGCCCGCTTCTTCGACCCGAATCGACACATTTGTGAGCAGTTCTTTTTCCAAACGCTCCCGAAGATTTCGCGAAGTCACGTACGAGCCCTCCCGGCCGGCGAATGGCGATGTGTTGATGGTGAAAATCATGGCGATTGTGGGTTCGTCGATCTGGATATTAGGAAGTGGCTCGGGAGTTTCGGCGTTGGTCACGGTCTCGCCAATATTGATTCCTTCGACGCCGGCAATCGCCAGAATGTCGCCCGGCTTACCGATGGTTTCGTCCACGCGCTTCAATCCTTCAAAGGAATAAAGCTTCGTGATCTTCGTTTTCTGAAGCGCGCCATCGAGCTTCAGAATCCCCACTTCATCGCCGAGATGGAGCGTCCCGTTGAACACACGGGCGATGGCGAGCCGGCCGAGGTAGTCGCTGTAGTCCAGGTTGGCCACAAGGATTTGAAGCGTTCCGGACGCATTTCCCGGGGGTACCGGGATGTGCTTCACGATGGCTTCGAAGAGCGGACGCAGATTTTCGGAGGGCTCTTCCAAGGATGTTTTCGCGATGCCCGCCCTGGCATTTGTATAGATGATGGGAAACTCGAGTTGATCCTCGGTGGCGTCGAGATCGATAAACAGGTCGTACAGCTCGTTCACGACTTCCTGAACGCGGGCATCGGGCCGGTCTATCTTGTTAATGACGGCGATGGCGGGAAGCTTGGCCTCCAAAGCTTTCATGAGGACGTATCGCGTCTGGGGCAACGGGCCTTCGCTCGCATCCACCAAAAGGACCACTCCGTCCACCATCTTCAGAGCGCGCTCGACCTCGCCGCCAAAATCGAATCGCTGTGGCCAGGCGTATCGACGATGTTGATTTTCACGCCGTGATAACGAATGCCTGTGGTCTTCGCCAGAATCGTGATGCCCCGCTCGCGTTCCAGATCGTTGGAATCCATCACCCGCTCCACAACCTCTTCGTTAGCCCTGAAGATGCCGCTCTGCCGGAGCATGGCGTCCACGAGTGTGGTCTTGCCGTGGTCCACGTGGGCGATGATTGCTATATTTCGAATCAACTCATTTGCCATAACAAACCATGATATCGGATATTCGAAGTTGGTCGTGCCACCCAAACTGTAACTTTGCGCGTCCAATGGGTGTATTACGGTTATGAGTTGGAAACTGCTTCCATTGATGCTGCTTCTCGCACAGGCGCCCGCGAGGCCGCCGGATAAAGCCTCGATTCAAGGTTTTGTCCTGAAAATCGGAACTGCGGACCCCGTCTCCAAGGCGGTTGTAACGCTCACCCGGACGGACTCCCGGCGGGAAACCT
>QHXD01000630.1 GCA_003223895.1 Acidobacteriota bacterium | reverse complement strand
ACACGTCTCCGATTTCCATGATGCCGGCCTTCAGCGCCTGAATATCATCGCCCATGCCCGGCACCAAAACCACCAGCGAAACGTCCGCGAGCTTCACAATTTCGATTTCGTCCTGGCCAACCCCCACGGTCTCCACGACGATCGGGTCTTTTCCGGCGGCGTCAAGCACGCTGACAACATCGGCCGTCGCGGTCGCAAGCCCGCCCAGATGGCCGCGAGTCGCCATGCTGCGGATATAAATGCCCGGATCGGTTCCAAGCGTCTGCATGCGGATGCGGTCCCCGAGGATGGCCCCGCCCGTAAAAGGGCTGCTTGGATCAACGGCAATGATGCCCAGTTTCTTGCCCTTTTGCCGATAACTGACCGCCAGCCGATCCACCAGCGTGCTTTTTCCGGACCCCGGACTACTCTTCAGCCGCGGATTGCACGGATGACGCGGATAATTCGGGGACAGACGTATAAATCACCTAATTAGCACTGAAGGGAACTCTGACGCTAATTAGGTGATTTATACGTCTGTCCCCGAATTATCCGTGTCATCCGTGCAATCCGCGGCTACTTCAGTATCTCCCTAGAAATTACCAGACGTTGGATTTCGCTCGTTCCTTCACCGATGGTGCAGAGTTTAACGTCACGATAGAACTTTTCCGCAGGATATTCTTTGATGAAACCGTAGCCGCCATGGATTTGGACGCACTCGTTGGCGACCCGCACCGCAACCTCGCCTGCATAGAGCTTCGCCATGGACGATTGGAGGGTTGTGGGCATGCCCTGGTCTTTCATCCACGCGGCACGATGCATCAGCAGGCGCGCGGCATCGATCTCGGTGGCCATGTCGGCGAGCTTGAATTGAATGGCCTGGAACTCGGAGATAGGTTTTCCAAACTGTTTCCGGTCTTTCGAATACTGAAGAGCGGCTTCGTAAGCTCCCTGTGCCATTCCGACACCAAGGGCTGCAATGCTGATTCGGCCGCCATCGAGGACTTTCAGAGCATCGATGAATCCTTCGCCTGGTGCTCCAAGGAGATTCTCTTTCGGCACACGGCAGTCGTCAAATACGACGGTGGACGTGTCGCTGGCACGCAATCCAAGCTTGTTTTCCTTCTTCCCCGGATGAAAGCCGGTCATGCCCTTTTCGAGAATGAACGCGGAAATGCCGCGGTGACCGGTGGCTCTGTCCGTTACCGCCATAGCCACGCAGATGTCGCCGTAGGTGCCATGCGTGGTGAATGTCTTCTGGCCGTTGAGAATCCAATGTTTCCCGTCGAGGCGCGCAGTGGTTTGGGTGCCTGCAGCATCGCTGCCGGCCTCGGGTTCGGTGAGGCTCCATGCTCCGAGCTTCTCGCCTTTCGCCAGAGGCACGCCGAACTTTCGACGCTGGTCTTCCGTTCCGGATTGGAAAATATGTCCGGTGCAGAGCGAATTGTGAGCGGCCACCGAGATGCCGATCGAGCCGTCCACTCGTGAGAGCTCTTCCACGATCGTGACGTATTCGGCATAGCCGAGGCCCGCGCCCCCGTACTCGGTCGGGACGAGTACTCCCAGAAATCCGAGTTCGGCAAGTTTCTTGAGAACATCGCACGGAAAGATCTGCTTCTCATCCCATTCCATCACGTGCGGCCGAATCTCGTTTTCGGCAAACTCACGAACGATGCGCTTGATTTCGAGGAGTTCCTCGCTGAGTTTAAAGTCCATATAACTTGATTAGCACAAGGTCAAACCACCGGATCAATCATCGTCCATGTCATGTCGCAGTCGCCGCACCGATAGCGGTGACCGCCGGACTTTTCGAGGGTATCGATATGTATGAGTGAGGACGAGCAGAATGGGCAGTAATTGATTGCACAGGGCGGGTTTGGAGTCTCGCTGAGACGGCCGGAGAACTCCTCGATCGAGGACAGCATCGTTTCGATCACCATGGTCTGGCTGCGCCGCCAATCGCTGCGTGAAGGCCAGAAGATTTCGACCGCCGTCGGGATCCAGCCGTGCGGAGCCGGCGGACTTTCCACTCCAGCGGTATAACTCAGCAGGCAATCCAGCCTGCAATCGGTTCCAGCCAGTTTCCCGTCGAGGATCTTCAGCAGCTCCATCAGCCGCCGGAGCCCCGACGATCCGAGAACATTGGTTTCAAGCCACAGGCTATCTTCGGCCTTGTGCCCGGCGCAACAGCCCTCCAACCGAATCCAGGGAAACCTGCCAAGTTCCTTCAGAACTGGCCTCAGCGCTTTGTCTGCGCTGCTGATAATGTCGGAATTGGACATAACTGAGGATAACTTAGGCGCGGAAATGTTGCCAGCCGCTTGGGCTCAAAACGGATTCGCTCGCGCCGTCAATCAAAAAAAGCTGGTTTTCGAGGCCGGACTCGATGATTTCGCCGATGCGTGTGAGAGGAACACCTTCGACGGTTTTCGGGAGATCCGGAGCGGTAATCAAGAGTTCGTATTCCTCACCGCCGTGCAGGAGATGGTGGTCCTGAACGCCGGGCGCTGCCGGCAGACGATCCTTGTAAATTCGCGCAGAGACTTTGGACTCTTCGAGGAGGTGCGGAAGATCCGTGGAAAGGCCGTCGCTGACGTCGATCATGGCACTGGCGTGGCCGGCGACAGCCGCTCCAACGCGGTGACGAGGTTCCGGGTAGAAGTGCCGTTTCACGGCCGGGTTGCTCAGCTGGCCGGCTTTCAACAATTCGAGACCAAGAGCCGAAGAGCCGAGAACGCCGGTTACGTAGATGCCATCGCCTGGCCGGGCGCCCGAGCGCCGGATTGCCCGGCCGGAAGACACGCGGCCAACCATCGACACATCGACAAAGATGAGATCTGCAGACGACGAGTCGCCCCCCAGAAGAGAGACGTTGAAATCGCCACAGGCGCGCTCCACGCCATCGTAGAAGTTTTCGACCCAGGCGAAGTCCAGATTGCCGGGAGCGGCGAGGGAAATCAGGAAGTGCATCGGCACGCCACCCATCGCGCCCACATCGCTGACGTTCACCGCGACGGCTTTGTAGCCGATGGAATCGGGAGGATGAAGGTTGCGAATGAAATGGGTATTTTCAGCGACGAGATCCGAGCAAAAGACAGCAGAATGGCCCGGCGGAAAGTCGAAGACGGCGGCATCGTCGCCGATGCCGATCGGAACGCTCCCGCCTTCGAATCTTGCGAACTTTTCGCGGATTTTGCGGATGAGCGTACCTTCGCCGGCGCCGCGGAGGTTCACACGATGGCCTCGGCAGTCTTGCGAAGCCGGCGTGGGCCACGCACGACCTTCGCAGGTTTGTTTTCCAGCAGGGCGGCCTTGAAGACGCTTTGCACATCATCCACGAAGATGAATTTCATTTCCTTGCGGATCGTTTCATTCACGTCTTCCAGATCGCGTTTGTTCAGTGACGGCAGGATCACCGTATCAATCTTGGCCCGCCTCGCCGCAAGCACTTTTTCTTTGATGCCGCCGACGGGCAACACTTCACCGCGCAGCGTGATTTCGCCGGTCATCGCAATCTTTCGATGGACAGCTTTCCCGGTCAACAGTGAAAGCATGGCCGCAGCCATGGTGACGCCGGCGGACGGTCCGTCCTTGTCGATGCCGAATTCCTTCGCATGCGAGCGCGCGTAGCTGAGCGCGGCCTGCGCGGATTCCTTCATCACCTCGCCGAGCTGGCCGGTAAGCGTTAACGCGCCCCGGCCTTTCATCGCGGTGGCCTCGATGAAGAGAATGTCTCCTCCTACGGGGGTCCAGGCCAAACCCGTTGCTACGCCGACCTGATCGCGCTTCAACAGCTCTTCCTGGAAAACTTTCGGCCGGCCCAGGAACTGGTCGAGGTTGTCCGTATGAATCTTGCGAGATTTCTTTTCGCCGCTCGCAACCTGTTTGGCGACCTTGCGGCACACGGAAGCGATCTCACGCTCCAGATTCCGAAGACCCGCTTCCTGCGTGTACAGGTTGATGATGGCCCGGATTCCTTCGTCCGTGAATTGAACCTGATTCTTCTTGAGCCCGTGCTCTTCTGTCTGCTTCAGGATGAGATGCCGCTTTGCAATCTCGAGCTTCTCTTCTTCGGTATATCCGGACAGCGAAATGATCTCCATGCGATCGCGAAACGCCGGCTGAATGGGATCGAGCATGTTGGCCGTCGTGATGAACATGACGTTCGAAAGATCGAATGGCACGCCGAGGTAGTTGTCTCGAAACGCGAAGTTTTGTTCCGGGTCCAGAACCTCGAGCATCGCGGAGGATGGATCGCCGCGGAAATCGGCGCCGATCTTGTCCACTTCGTCCATCATGAATACCGGATTGTTCGTTCCCGCCTGATGGATGCTCTGGATGATGCGGCCGGGCAGGGCGCCGACGTACGTGCGGCGATGGCCGCGGATCTCCGCCTCATCGTGCACGCCGCCCAGGCTCATGCGAACGAACTTCCTTCCAAGCGCTCGTGCGATGGACTTGCCCAAAGAGGTCTTGCCCACGCCCGGCGGTCCGACGAAGCAGAGGATCGGGCCGCGCGAGTTCTTTTTCAGCTTTCGCACCGCGAGGTGTTCGATGATCCGTTCCTTGATCTTTTCAAGGCCGTAGTGATCTTCGTCCAGAATTTTCTGAGCTTTCTTCAGATCGAGATTGTCCTTGGTCGCCTTCGACCACGGCAGCGAGACCATCCAGTCGAGATAATTGCGCAGCGTGGCCGTCTCCGCGGCGTCCGGATGCATGCGCTCGAGCCGCCCAAGCTGCCGTTCGGCTTCTTCGGTGACTTCCTGGGGCATCTTCGATTTCTTGATCTTCGTCCGATACTGCTCGAGCTCTTCCTGGATTTCATTGCCTTCACCGAGCTCCGTCTGGATCGCCTTCATTTGCTGGCGCAGGTAGAACTCGCGCTGGCTTTTGTCCATTTCACCGCGCGCCTGTGTATTGATGTCGTTCTGAACCTCGAGTACTTCAATTTCCTTTGCCATCAGGTCGTGAACGCGGCGCAGCCTCTCAACGGGATCGATGAGTTCAAGGACCTCCTGGGCTTTATCGACTTTCAAATCGAGATTGGATGCCACAAGGTCCGACAGCCGTGCGGGATCGTCCAGATTCGCGGCAATCGCAACGAGATCCGGCGAAATGTTTTTCCCTAACGAAACCATCTTTTCGAGTGAAGACTTCACGTTCCGGATCACAGCCTCGAGCTCGATGGAGTCCGGAATCACCTGCGGCTCGGTCTTCGGCTGAACTTTCGCTGTGATATACGGCTTCGACTCGTCGTAGAACTCCACTTTTGCGCGCGAGAAGCCCTGTACCAGGATGCGCACGCGTCCATCCGGCAGCTTGAGCATTCGCATAATGACCGAGACTGTGCCGAAATCGTGCAGATCTTCGGCTTTAGGATCGTCCACGGCGGCGTTTTTTTGCGAGATGAGCAGGATCATCCGGTTTTCGGCCAGCGCCTGATCGACTGCCTTTGCGGACCGCTCGCGGTTTACGAACAGCGGGATGATCATGTACGGAAAGACAACCATATCCGGCATGGGCAGCACCGGCAGTATGTCCGGGATTGTAATTTGTTGCTCTTCGGGAGCCTGTTCAGTCTTTACGAGGTCCATGCTCACAATCTATATGCCTACCTGCCAAAGTATGCACGAAATTCGCTACAGTATTGGAATGACGCTCGCTTCTGGCTTAGACGTGAGTTTGGGGAGCTGGATTTTCAAGAGCCCGTCTTTGAGCTCCGCCTTGGCCTGCTTGTAATCGATAGGTACAGTGACGGTTATCTCTCGGCGGAAATGACCGTAAGCCCGCTCGACGCATAAATACGTGGCCACGCCGCGGTCCGGCGGCTGCTGGCGCTTCAG
>QHXD01000629.1 GCA_003223895.1 Acidobacteriota bacterium | reverse complement strand
CCGTCCTTGGCGGCGGCTCGGTAGTTTTCGCTTCGGGCGGACCCTCCGGCGGCGCACCCCTTCCACGTCCGGTTCTGGCTATCTTTGTCAACAGGACAACGAAGGCGGTAACACCGATGAGGGCTACAGCTCGCGCCAAATGCGAGGCAGCCTCATCGAGCTGCTGTTCACTCTCGGCATTGAATGTCACAACAAGAAAGTCGCCCAGCTCGCTGGCAACATCGAATGCGGCCATCCCGAGGAAAAATGCGCCGGCCAATAGAAGCGCGACATCGACCGCTTCGCCAATGCCGAATGCATGTGAGGCCGCCCAAACCGCCAACGTTCCGGTGATGATTGCAAGACTTGTGGGACTCAGGAGCGCTTCAAACTCGCGCTGCATGCTGCCTGGAAGCCTGGGCACAGTGCGGCGCAGCACCGACGCAAATTTTTCCTCCAGCGTCCATTCCCAAATGCCTGCTTTCGCTGCCGGCGCTGAACCAGCCGCCGGGAGAACCGCCGCACTCTGTGGGACAGCGGTTGCGCCTCCGGCAGATGTTTGCGTCAGGTCTGTGGCCGTGTCACCTCTCAACAGGAAGTACCAGGTCTTCTTTCCTACGATTCCATCAGCTTGAAGTGAGAGAGCTCGCTGGTACTGGACAACCGCCTGATGTGTTCGCGGACCAAATATTCCATCGGTCGCAAGCTTTGGGGAAGGTGACAAGCTCGTGTTCAGCTGCCTCTGCAGTTTCCGAACCTTAGAACCCCGGCTTCCTTTCTTGAGCGTTTCAGGACTTACTGGCGAAGGCTTCCTGAGACCGCTGTGCTTCGGGACGATGTCGGCGGAAGACTTGCTATGCTTCCGAATAGAAGCGTCGGCGCCAATGCTTCCTGGAACCGATGTCAGTCCCCGGATCATCGTTCCATCATTGAGGTCGTGAACCTCTGGAAGTGTGCCCAATGATCCGGGTTTGCGTGAACCAGCCATTTATGCTTTCCAGGAAACTCTGTTGAATGATTGCCGGTGAGGCAGGTCGATCATAGGCCATTGCCACCATTCGCCAAAGCATTCTCATGAGCGCCCGGAGGGCGCGCGTGCTCTGTGTTTCAGAGAAGGGCACGCGCCAATGAGCCTCGCCTTACTGGATTCGCCCGCTGAAAGCGTTGCACGACACGTTGGAGTGCCAGTTCACGAGCGCGCCTGTGGAGTTGTCCTTCCAGGCCCAGACATGCAGCGTGTAGAACGCCGGAAGCCCGAAGCAGTTGGGGCTCTCGAAGAGATGAAAGAGCTGTCCCATGAGCTGGGGCGGAGCCGAGTGGGTTGCATTCCAGGCGTCCGCGAGCACCAGATAGTCGGCGCCGATCAGGCGCAGGCGTCCGTTCGGCAGCGGTTCGTAGATCACGATCTCGGGACGCGTGGCGTCCAGGATGCCGTCAGTCACCAGGGCCATGTTCACGAAGTGCATGCCCATTGCCCCCGAATCGGGTCCGCTGACGCAGCCGAATTGCAGATAATATCCTGCCGCCTCAGCCGCTGACACGTTCTGGAAGCGCTCGGTCGAGTCCCGGACGACTTTGATCAAGGCGCTCGCCGGATTCTTCTGCTCATCGAGCCCTTCTGACGCGGTCCAGTGTGTGTGGTCCTCTTGCGCCAGCGCGCGGGATGAGCCAGCGCCCATGAGGACAAAAATGGCGATGAGCGAATATACGAGCGGCATCGCAAATCTTCTGACGATATTCATAAAATCTCCTTTTTCATTGGTCTGACTGCAGGCGACAGGTTATTCGTCGTTGTTGGATTTGATTGGAACTCTCATGATGAGAGAGCCCACCCATTGCCCCGGATTGTTGGTGCTGCTGAAGATCGCAAAATGTTCTTCAATTTGTGAAGCGTGAAAACTCAGCCCAATTGGCGGAAAATTTCTCGGAAGGATGGTTCTTCTATGGAGTCAGCTTTCGTCGCAGCCAGGCTTGCGCAAACCGTAAATCATGCCGGACGGCGTGGACCGACAGACCGAGCGCCTCGGCAGTTTCCTCCGCGGTCATGCCTCCGAAATAGCGCATTTCAATGAGTCGCGCGAGCGATTGGTCTTTCTCAGCCAGGTCCTTAATAGCGTCGTCCAACTTGATAAGTTCGATTAGCTCGACGCCTTTGCCTCTGCTCACCTCAAGGCTGGCTGTCCGCAACACATTTTGGTCAGTGCCGCTGGATCGCTTTTGAGTGGCACGGCTCCTCGCGTAATCGACCAGAACCTGCCGCATCACTCGCGAAGCTACAGCCAGGAAATGGACCTGATCCGTGAACCCCCGCTCCGTCCCCTGGAATAGCTTCAGATAGGCTTCATGGACAAGCGCAGTCGCTTGAAGGGTGTGATTTGGACGTTCGCCGGAGAGGTGCCGGGACGCAATCCGATGCAGTTCGTCGTACAACGCCGGCGTGAGTTCGTTGAGCGCGGAGTGATCGCCGGTACGCAGCTTTTCGAACAGCTTTGGCACGGGGGAACTCACGCGAAGGAGATTACCACCGGGCGGAATACCGGTGCACGCTTATTCACCCAACCGCAAAGTCAGCGAATTTTTCTTCGAATCTCGCTTCATACAGATAGGACGACCATGCGCCTGAACGCGCGCGGCGTTCACCGGCCTGGAGAGGCATTCAAAAATGCGGCATAATAACGCGACACTTCACATCCGCTGCATCGAAATGAACGAGGACCTGAAAGTTCTTTTTCACAAACTTGCGGACCTCTCGCCGGGTCAACGCGAGGCTTTTTACAGGCAACGGCATGTTCCTGCCGCTGCGCGCGCGGAGCTGGAGTCTCTGTTGATTTTTAATGAGACCGAGGATGATTCCTTGACCGGCCTCGTGGGATCCGCCGCGGAACAGTTTCTATTGTCGAATGCTCCCGTTTCCGAAGACGGGCGGTGTGGCCCCTATCGCCTGGTGCAATTACTAGGTAACGGCGGAATGGGCGCGGTTTACCTCTCCGAGCGGGCCGACGGAGAACTCGAGCAGCGCGTCGCCATCAAGTTTCTTCGAGCCGGTCCCGATCTTCCTTCGTTCCGGGAGCGGTTTCTCCGCGAGCGGCAAATTCTCGCATCGCTGAGTCACCCGGGGATTGCCCGCCTGCTGGATGTGGGCCATGTGCGCGGGCATCCTTACCTCGTCATGGAGTTCGTGGATGGAACACGCATCGACCAGTACGCTTCCGGACTCGATACACGGGAAATCCTGGCGCTGTTTCTCCGAGTTTGTGAAGCTGTCTCGTTTGCTCATCGAAACCTCATCATTCACTCTCATGGAGGACATCCGCGCGTATCTGGAACACCGTCCGGTGAGGGCACGCCGGCGCAATGCCTGGTATGTCACCCGTATGTTCATGCGCAGGTACTGGCTTCCCGTCGCGGCGGCCACGCTGGCTGTGGCGGGTCTCGCGGGCGGCTTGATTTTAGCCGAGCGCGAGCGGGCCGTTGCGGAGCGCCGATTTCAGGAGGTGCGGCAGTTGTCCAACAAGTTCTTCGAACTTGACGCCCAGATCCGCACGCTGCCGGGCGCCACGCGAGCCCGGCACAGCATCGTATCCGCATCGCTCGAATATTTGGAACGCCTGGGAAAGGAGGCTCGGCCTGGGGGCTGGTGGACTTCTAGCGCGCGAGACATGGACCTGGCCCTGGAAATCGGCGGAGCCTACTTGCAGGTGGCTCGCGTCCAGGGAATTCCAGGCCAAGCCAACCTCGGCCAGTTCGCTGAGGCCAGGCAAAGTCTTACCAGGGCCTCGCTTCCTACTCTCAGCGCCGGAAGGCGCTGCGCCTGTCCGCCGGAATTGCCCACGATGCCATGATTCTGGCCGACACCGAAAACCGCTACGCAGACGGGCTGGTATTCGCGCGGAAGGCGGCAGAGCGTCTCGACGCCCTGCTGGGAACGGGAAGCCCGAACACCGAAGAAGCGGCTCTCATAACAGGACTCTATTCGAACATCGCGCTCTTTCACTCCAACCAGCATCAACTGGACGACGCGGCTCGCTACGCGCAGCGTGGCGTGGAGGTTTCCCGCCGCTTCGGTCACGACCAGGAGCAGCTCAGTGCCGGCCTCGGTGTGCTCTCCAACGCGGCCCGTTTCGCCGGCGACCTTGAGGGCGCGCTTCAAGCAATTCACGAGTCGCGGTTGATTGCGGAAAAGACGGCGAATCCCGACAACGCTCGCACTACACTCAGTCTCGCCGCGGCGCTTTGGCGCGAAGGCCTCATCCTTGGCGAACTCAACAACATCAATATGGACCGGCCGCAGGAAGCCGTGCCCTTGCTGCAGAAGGCCTTCGATCTGTCCGAGGGCATAGCCCGCAGGGATCCCGGTGACTACACAAGCCGGAGTTACGTATCGTTCACCGGGCGCGAACTCGGCGATGTCTTGAGAGACAACGACCCCGCCCGCGCATTGGCCGTTTACGATCAGACTCGTCAAAGGCTCCTCGAAATCAAGGACAATCCGAAAGCGCGCCGTGACGAAGTGTGGGTACTGGCGGGCTCATCGTACGCCCTGCGGCGCCTCCGCCGTCCCGGCGAATCCAGGCAGAGAATCGATGATGCATTGGCGATTCTGCGCGGCCTCAACGACTATCCCGCCAGAAGCGTCCTGCCTGGTGAGCAGGTCGATGCCGCTCTTCGTGCGCTTGCCGATCACTACGCCGATACAGGCCAGACAGCCGCCGCCATCACAACCTACGAAGAACTGCTCGAAAAAGTCCGGGCATCCCGTCCGCAGCTCGAGGCCGATTTGCGTCACGCCAATCACATATCGCGGATCTATCGGGATCTCGGGAGTCTCCACCGCCGTGCGGGCCACGCTACTCAGGCAGGCACGCTGGATCAGCAACGCCTGGAGCTTTGGCGGTATTGGGATCGGAAGCTTCCAAACAACCCATTTGTTCGGCGCCAACTCGCTGCAGCCGCTATTCGTTGATTCAACGCTGAATTTTTTTCAACCCTTCGAGAAGAAGCCTGAAGTGTGCCGGCTGCACGCTGCCCTGGCGAGGTGCGCTCATGATGTCGTCAAAGAAGGAAGTGAGTTCGAGAATCTCGAAACCTTGTTCACCAAGATCCCGGTAGCCGCGAATGTAACCGTCGCGGAAACCGAGGACGTGGCCGAATTCATGGGCGAGCGTCCGCTTGAAGAGGTCGCCTCGGCCTACGGCCACGTACCGGCCAACAAAGCTATGAGTGTACTCGGCGCCAGTGGTGAGTACGGCGCCGTCCGTGGGAAAGTGTGCCGCGTGCGCGCGAATGTCGATGTGATCTCCGGGTTTCGGAGCGCCGTCGACCGGATACAAGTCGGAGACCTTTACGTTTCGAAACTGGATCTCGAGAGAATAAGTGGTATCGACGTCTTTCGCCTGCCACATTTCTTCAATTGAGCGCTTCGCAACCGCGAGGAAAGCTTCGTCTTCAATATCGGTATAAACGGGCACGTGCACCACAACACGATCCGGTTGCGCCTGAATGACCTCGAGAAATGAGGGGACCTCCGGCTGGCCGAGCACTTCGCGAACCGCCTCCGCCACGTCCACTTCTCCCGACCTCATCAAGTCGTACAGCTTGGTGAGCTGGTCGAAGCGTTCGCGCTCCTGAACAATCGCTCGCTGCCAGAAACGGTTGTACTGGATGTACTGATCGATCGTGCCCTGGCTCGCGATGAGGCTCCGATACTCACGAATCAGCTTGTTAATGATTTCCTGCGTTGCTGCATCGTCGGCATTCGCGACCTGCCGCAGATCATTTTCAGCCCGGTCGAGCTTCACGTTTTCGCCGGTCACGTAAGCTTCCGTAGCGGGCCAGCTATAGGCGAAGGTAGCCACCGGCGGTGTGTTCGCAGACGGTGGATCATCCACGATCCGTGGCAGGGATTGATACCCATAGACGAGCGGTTGCGGCGGTGGCGGGGTTGCCTGGATCTGCGGCAATAGTCTGCCTCACGGCTCCGCGAAGCGACTGTAGGAACTGGTTGAGCCTGTCCCGGTACGCGCGGAACTGTTGCTCGATGCGATCGCCTTCGCGCACGTATGCGGGACGTTCATCGGTCTGTCCCGTCCAGAGAGTCAGCACTATTCCGATCCAGGGAAGCATAGCCTGAGCAGCAGTATAGACGCCGTCTAAGCGGATTTGTTCCCAGGAAAAATGGGGAAATGAGGGGACTGGCCGCCAAGACGCGAATTATGCGAATGGGCGCATCAACGATTTCTTAATGCGCCCATTCGCATAATTCGCGTCTTGGCGGCCAGTCCCCCTCATTTCCCCATTTTCCCGCGTTCTGGGCTACAATCCCGGCCCATGACTACAGCCGTCAAGCGCGAGAGCACGTTCGCCTGGATGTCCGAGCTCGCTCCGAGAGAACGACGCGTGTTCGGCGCATGCATCGGTGGATGGGCACTGGATGCGATGGACGTGCAGATGTTCAGCTTCGTCATCCCCGCGATCATTGCAACCTGGGGAATCACCCGTGGCGAGGCCGGGGGGTTCTGATGTCGGCAATCGGGGGATGGCTTGCCGGATGGATCGCGGACCGTTTCGGCCGCGTTCGCACGCTGCAGCTCGCCATTTTGTGGTTTGCTGTCTTCGCGTTCGTGTCCGGTCTCGCGCAAAACTACCAGCAGTTATTCGCCGCGCGCGCCCTGCTGGGCCTCGGCTTCGGCGGAGAATGGGCTGCGGGCGCGGTGCTGCTTGGGGAATCCATCCGCGCTCAGCATCGTGGAAAAGCTCTGGGGACAATGCAGGCGGGCTGGGCCATAGGATGGGGCGTTGCCGCAGCGTTTTCGGCTCTCTTCTTCTCTGTGTTTCCGACAGAAACAGCCTGGCGCGCTCTGTTCTTCGTCGGGATTGCACCTGCGCTCCTGGTTTTCTTTATCCGCCGATATGTGGAGGAACCGCCCGTCTATCTCGAATCGAAAGCCAAACTCGAAGCCCGGGGGGATCGGCCATCTTTCTTTGAAATCTTTCGACCGCCGTTGTTGAGGGTCACAGTCCTCGGCGGCCTTTTGGGAACGGGAGCCCAGGGCGGCTATTCCGCAGTCACCACCTGGCTGCCGACATTTCTTCGTACCGAGCGCGGTTTGTCCGTTCTCGATTCGACGGGTTATCTGGCAGTGCTGATCATTGGCTCTTTCTGTGGCTATCTCACCGGCGGCTATCTGGCGGATCGAATCGGCCGGCGCCTGCAGTTTCTCACATTCGCGATTGGCGCCGGCATCGTCGTGTTGACCTACACGACCCTTCCGTTCGGTAACAGCGCGATGCTCATCCTTGGTTTCCCGCTCGGCTTCTTCGCCTCCGGCGTATTCAGCGCCATGGGCGCCTTCTACACGGAGCATTTCCCCACGCGAGTTCGCGGGGTGGGTCAGGGCTTCGCCTATAACTTCGGCCGCGCAACCGGCGCTCTGTTTCCGACATTAGTAGGTTTTCTTTCGGCCTACATGACCCTCGGTCGGGCGATTGGATTGTTCGCAGCCATCGCCTACGCCACCATGGCGGTCGCCGCGTTTCTGTTGCCGGAAACGAAGGGTAAGGTCCTGGCCGCCTGACCAATTTGAAAATCACTGATGGCCAATGTCCAATGACTTCGGAACGGGTCCTTTTTCTTGATGGCTCGGCCACCTCCTTCAGAAGAAAGGGGGAATGCGGCCTGACCTGTAATTCATTCACACCTGTAACGAAAGTGACGCCGTAAGTCTTTTAGATCCGGTCGGCGGTTACTTTCATCTTTCACTTTGAGCCGCGGCTCATGCCAGTCTTCTATGAGCGCCGGTCTTTCCTGAAATCAACGAAATACCGGCGGTCATAGACCGCCGCTACAGCGCAGTTTGCCTTTTCGGAGAGTCTTCCGCAGCCTGCCGGAGCGAACTATTGCCCCACGAAATTGTGTGCGCTGCATCCTTTTTTCTGGCAGTATCTTTGAAGCTTGGAGGACAAATCATGCGCCGGATTTCACTCATAACGGCAGCGCTGATCCTGGTTATGTCGGGACGCTTACTCGCCCAGGAATGGACGGATTTCACGAGCAAGACCGATTTCTTCCATGTCAACTTTCCGGGTGAACCCAAGGTGAAGGACATCACCTACGCGACGGAATACGGCATGACTCTGCCGGGGCGGGTCTATAGCGTGGAGAATGGCCCGAGCCGCTACTCCGTCACCGTGGTGGATTACGCCGATGCCCAAAAAATACATACGGCGCGAGCCGACGAGTGCAAGAAGAATGGGGGAGAGGGCGACGCCTGCCAGAACGACTGGCGTGGTGAGGTACAAGGATCGATCGTCTACGCGTCGTGGCAGTTCTTTCAGAGGCCCGGCGCTAAGGTTACCCACTACGCCTGGTATGTGTCGGACCTAATTGAAGGACATCGGCTCCAGCTCACGAATGCCGACGGATCCCATACCTTCGCCGCTGTCCACAGGCATGGCACCCGTCTTTACATCCTGGAGGCAACCGTGCCCCGGAATGCGCCGGCGCCGGGCCTGTTTCAGCAGTCGCTGCAATTCTTCGATGAATCCGGGAAGCAGGTCCGCTATCGGAGCTACTACACCACGGGATACAGTGACGAATGGAAATTTCCGGCTCCGCCACCGCCGCGCACGAGATGACTGTGCGGCGCCTGCATTGATAACGATGGTCGGACGAACTTTTTTTAACTAAGGAGAGTAACCATGCTAGTCAGATCTTTGGGGCTCGCGGCCATGTGTGCGGTTCTCTTGGTCCTGCCGGCTCTGGCACACCAT
>QHXD01000147.1:28353-29283 GCA_003223895.1 Acidobacteriota bacterium | reverse complement strand
CTGATCGATCTCACTACCGCCGAACGGGTGGTCCTGCCGAAGCTGGGTGACAAAACGCAGCCTTTCGTCAAGAAAGCGGTGGATATCGCCCGGCAACATCCGGAACTCCTCCCGGCTGGCTTCCTGGAGGAGATGCGCAAGGACGCGCAGCTCCTGGAGAGTCTCTCGCCGATCCGTCTGGCCATCGATCTCCTGCAAAAACAGATCGATGATACGGTCGTTCAGCTCGGCGCCGAGGCTTACGCGGCAGCACGAACGGTGTATGCCGTCACCAAGACGCCATATGCGGGGGCCATCCTCCGGACTGCAGCCGAAGACCTGGGCAAGCGTTTCGGCCGCAAGCCTCGGGCGGCGATGGTCGCCACGCCGGCAGCGCCTCCCGAACCGCCGCCGTCGGCTCCAGCACCCGCTCCCGGCAGCCACAACGCATGATGCGTGACTGTTCAACAGCCATGAAGCCGGCAAAATCCGGCTTCATGGCAGCCCCATCCCCCTCCATCGAACCGCAAAGTGTCGAGTGCGAAGAAAAAAGTGTCGAGAGCCTCACTCGGAGCGTCAGCCGCGATACTTTTTGCTTGGCGCGCGTCCCGTTGAGTGAGGCCCGCGACACTTTGGGCGAGACGGGCTTCGCTTCGAGTGAAACGCGCCAAGCTTTTTGCCTCGACCAAGACACTTGGAGTGAGTCGCTCGGACCTTCACGTGAGGCTCGCGACACTTTTTGCTTCGCCCGCGACACTTTGGGCGAGACGGACTTCGCTTCGAGTGAAACGCGCTACACTTTTTGCCTCGACCAAGACACTTGGAGTGAGGCGCTTGGACCTTCACGTGAGGCTCGCGACACTTTTTGCTTCGCCCGCGACACTTTGGGCGAGACGGGCTTCGCTTCGAGTGAAACGCGCCAAGCTTTTTGCCTCGACCAAGACACTTGGA
>QHXD01000147.1:27773-28346 GCA_003223895.1 Acidobacteriota bacterium | reverse complement strand
AGGCTCGCGACACTTTTTCCCTCGCTCGCGACACTTGAAGTGAGGCGACCGTCACTTGGAGTGAGGCGCACCACATTTTGAGCGCCGGCCGGCACTCTGAATGAACCGGGCGTGTCCCTTCGGCAGGGCTGCGTAACGCCGTTAGCGTGTATTTTTCGATGCGAAAATGCGAGGCCGGAGGCCCGGCCACCGTTAGGCACGTTTTTGGTGAGAAATGCGTTAGAGATTTCCCCGATCATGCTGCAATCGCGGTTGCCTTGATGCCCTCAAGGACTGCCAGTAGTTCGTCGACCTGAGTTGAACTGAAGAGTCCATCCGGGCCTTGCGGTGTGAGGTCCGTAAACGGCGATTCATACAGCAGCGACGCTTCCATCACTCCATGTTCGGTCAGATGATTCACGATCAGATTGAGAAATTCGATCTGATTCGAAGCCAGCGGCTTACCCAACATAAATCCCGCAAGAGCCTCTTCCCTCGCATTGTGGAATGCTCTTCCTGCGACGCGGTTCCGGACCCTGCTCCGGCGATCAGCAGCCGATCCAATTCGCTGAGAAGTTCCAGCCGGGCCGTGAA
>QHXD01000147.1:16228-27723 GCA_003223895.1 Acidobacteriota bacterium | reverse complement strand
TCGAAGAGATAGAAGAACTGTTTGTGCTTTCCGGGACCGAAGAGATCCGGGCACAGGCGCGTGCCTCGTCCGACCATCTGCCACAACTTCGTCTTGGAGCGGACGAGGCGAATCGGTCCTATTCGGTCGTGCGGCGCGGCGGATCCCCCAGGGCAAGAGCCCCACGATGGCCTGGACGACGCCCAGCGGCGCGCCCATATTCGTGGAGGGATCGACCATCCCGTCGATGAGCACGGCGGCGAAGAATCCCGTCCACAACACCGAGACCAGGAACCAGAAACGCGGAATCATTCCGAGACCTCCTGAACGGCTGGATGATAGACCCAGTACGGGTTTGGGGCCACGCAATCTTCTTTGTAATGTCCTCAGCTACATTGTAATGTCCTGCATTACACTAGGGTCATGACTCCGGAAGAACGCCTCGATCGGATCGAGAAGGACATTGAAAAGCAAAACGAAGGCATCCGTGGCCTGATTGTCCTCGCGCGCACCAGCCCGGACTCCATTCAGGAGATGCGCGAGAGGCATGATCGTGATCACAGCCAGTTTATGGCGGATATGGAAAAACTGCGCGAGGCGCAAGCCGCGACCGATGACAAACTCAACATTTTGATCGACACGGTCGATCGCATGATCCGCCACCGCAACGGTGGCAAGGCGGATGTATGAAGCGCCCCTATCAATTCTCACGACGGCCATCGCATCCGGGTGAACTGCTTCGCGAAGAGATCCTGCCCGGCGCTCAAATGACGCAAGCCGAGCTCGCCCAGGCGCTGCGCGTGTCCCGCGTCACGGTCAGCGAGGTCGTTCTCGAAAAGCGCGGCATCACGCCCGATCTGGCACTCCGCCTGGGACAGTTCTTCGGCAACGGACCGGAGTGGTCGCGGCAGGCACGCGCATGAACGAGTCTCTCGTCTCGGAGCTCCGCGCCGGCCGCCGCAAATTCAATCGGAACCACATTGAGCGCCTGGCGAAATACTTCAACGTTAGCCCGGCCGTCTTTTTCCCGAACCCGAAAACGAAAACCCGCAAGTAGCCCGCTAATCCGAATTTCTCACCGGTTCCGGCACGCAGACGGGGAATTAGCCGCGGATTACGCGAATTACGCGGATGCAGAGTTGAAGCTCAGTGGACAGTTGTAAATCGGCATCCGCGTAATTCGCGTAATCCGCGGCTGGTTCCCATTGCCTTTTCGAGCGGTAGGCAAGTTTCCTGAACGGCGAAGAATGTAAGAGATTGTCGCAGCGAGAAACTCTCGGACATTTTCTTTCTTGACCCTCAACGCTGACCCATATAGAACAACTCACAAAGCGAGGTGAGACTCATGAAGCCGAAACGTGATCTGTTGATTGGTACGACTTTCGTTGTGTTGATCGCGCTGCTGGCATATGGCCAGAAAGCTCTGGTGAAGCCGGGAACCGATGCCAAAGTTCAGGCGCCGATGTTTGAAGTAGACCCCATGTGGCCCAAACCGCTTCCGAACCACTGGATCATGGGAAACACGATCGGAGTATCCGTCGATGCTCAGGACCATGTGTGGATCATTCATCGACAGGGCTCGCTCGAAGCCAAGGAGGTGTATGCCACTACAAATCCTCCGGGCTCTTCGTGCTGTTTGCCGGCGCCGCCGGTTCTCTCATTCGATCAGGCGGGGAATCTCATTCAACATTGGGGCGGACCTGGCGCCGGCTACGAGTGGCCGGACTCGAACCACGGCATCACGGTCGATTACAAAGGTAACGTCTGGATCGGCGGAAACGGCGTGGGACAGGCACCTGGCACTCGAGGCCAGGCTGCGGGTGCGCGTGGCCAGGCAGCGCCGGAGACCCAGACGACTGGCGTGCCTTATACCCACGACAGCATGATCATGAAATTCACTCAGGATGGAAAATTCCTGATGCAAATCGGCAAGGTCGGCGCGAGCAAAGGCAGCAACGACCTCGAGAACCTCCGGCGGCCGGCGAAGATATTCGTGGACAAGGACACGAATGAAGTCTATGTCGCCGACGGCTACGGCAACCATCGTGTCATCGTCTACGACGCCGACTCGGGCAAGTACAAGCGGCACTGGGGCGCCTATGGCAACAAGCCCGAAGACACCAATCTCGGCCCATATAATCCCGACGCGCCGCCGGCCCAGCAGTTCCGCAATCCTGTGCATTGTGCCGAGCTTGCGAAGGATGGTCTGGTATACGTCTGCGATCGCGTCAATGACCGCATCCAGGTTTTCAAGAAGGATGGGACCTTCGTGAAGGAAGTCTTCATCGCGAAGAGAACGTTGGGTGACGGGTCGGTTTGGGATATCGCCTTCTCAAAAGATCCGCAGCAAAAGTATATCTACCTCGCCGATGGCGCGAACGAGAAGGTCTACGTCATCCAGCGCGATTCCCTGGAAATCCTGACGAGCTTCGGCGACGGCGGACGCCAGCCCGGACAGTTCTACGCCGTCCACAGCATCGCCACCGATTCCAAGGGCAACATCTATACAACCGAAACCTAGCGTGGCCAGCGTGTGCAGCGATTCATGTACAAGGGTATCGGCACGGTAGCGAAACTAGACCAGGGAACGGTGTGGCCGCGCTAGTGAGGCGTACCATGAACAGGATATTCTTTCTAACGATCGCAGTCGCGGTAGCCTTGTCCGGTCGTATGGCGTATGCGCAAACCAACGCTCAACCTACCAATTCAGCGGCCAATCCTTACGAGACGGTCAAGGACTGGGCGAAGCTGCCCGAGGGAAGAACGTGGGGATCGACCAGCGCGGTCGAGATCGACAAGGATGGAAAGTCCATCTGGGTTGCCGAGCGGTGCGGGCAGAACAGCTGCCTCGATCGAACGACGGGCCAGATGTCGAATCTGCCTTCGATCCTCAAATTCGACGCCTCCGGAAAACTGGTGAAGAGTTTCGGCCAGGGTATGCTCATCTTTCCGCACGGGATCTTTGTCGATCGTGAAGGTAACGTGTGGGTCACTGACGGGCAGGACGACTCGCCTCAGCCTGCCCGCGGCGCCGCGCCCGCGCCTCGCGGCAGCGGTCTGGCCGGGCCGCGTCCCGGGGCGACGAAGGGAAATCAGGTTTTCAAATTCAGTCCGGACGGAAAACTCCTGATGACGCTCGGCAAGCCCGGCGGCGCGGCCGAACCTGAATTCTTCTATCAGCCGGACGACGTCCTGGTTGCGCCAAACGGCGATATCTTCGTCTCCGAAGGACACGGCGGCGGAAACAATCGCATTCTCAAGTTCTCCAGGGATGGGAAGCTGATCAAGACCTGGGGCAAGTTGGGGACCGGACCCGGCGAGTTCGACCAACCGCACGCGCTCGCGATGGATTCCAAAGGCAGGCTGTTCGTCGGCGACCGGAACAACAACCGGATCCAGATCTTCGACCAGGACGGCAAGTTCATCGCAGAGTGGAAACAGTTCAGCCGGCCGAGCGGGGTTTACATCGATAAGAACGACAACATTTATGTGGCGGATTCCGAGTCCGTGTCGGTGTCGCGAAACCACGACGGCTGGAAGCGGGGCATCCGGGTTGGCAGCGCCAAGGACGGGTCATTGAAGTATTTCATCCCGGATCCCGTGGAGAACGCGACTGGAACGAGCGCCGCGGAAGGGGTTGCTGCCGATGCTCAGGGGAATGTTTACGGAGCGGAGGTCGGTCCGCGCGCGGTGAAGAGGTATGTGAAGAAGTAAGAACGCGGGCTAAAGCCCGCGATTACATCGAGAGCCACGTTTGTCCCCAATGTAGCCGCGGGCTTTAGCCCGCGTTCAGAGATGGAGAGCTATGAATACGAAAGTTCTCACTGTTACGGTCCTGTTTGCCGCCGTCCTCGCATGGGGCCAAACCGATCCGCTTGGCGTGCCCGGCTTTCACCATCTCCATCTGAATTCGACCAATCCCGAAGCGGCGATCGACTTCTACACACGGCAATTCCCGAGCACTTCGAAGATCACGTTCGCCGGCGCGCCCGCGCTCAAATCACCGAACAACGTGCTGGTGCTGTTCACCAAAGTGAACCGGCCGCCGGCGCTGCAGCCGCAGACCGCGATCTGGCACTTTGGATGGCACGTAACCGACGTGCGCAAAAACATGGAAACCTACAAGCAGCGGCCGGAAGTGAAGCTGCTTCCGCTCTACACGACGGATCAAGGCGGATTCGTGCTGGTCAGCAGCGACACCTGGCCAGGTACCGGCGGCGTTCTGGGATTGACGAAGGCGCAGATTGCCGACGCGAAGGCCAAAGGCGTTCAACCCGCCGGCGGCGCAGGCTTCGCCTACCTGCAGGGCCCCGAAGGCGCGATCATCGAATACCAGGGGAACATGCCGGCCGAACGATTCAATCACGTCCACATGTACCGGGACGATCCGTTCTGCGACCAGCTCTGGTATCAAAAACATCTCAACGCGCAGTTGGGCGCACGCGGATCGCAGTATACAGAAAGCAACTGCAAGGTGCCGCGGGGAACAGACAGAACCTGGCCTGCACTTGAAAAAGAAGGTATGTATCGAACCGCGGCAGCGCCTGTGACGTTCGGCGACGTGTCGCTGAATTCATACATCCGGCAGGACGATCATCCCCTCGTCAGCACACGCGGCCATCTGGCCGATCACTTCGCCCTGAGTGTAAACAATCTCGATGGCTGGATTCGAAAGCTGCGCGCCGAAGGCGTTGAGTTCCTCGAACAGCCTTACAAGCTCGGCGAGCTGCGCGCCGTCATGATTGAAGGCCCGAGCCACGAAGCCATCGAGTGGGTTGAAGTAAAGTAACGCGGGCTAAAGCCCGCGACTACATTTGGGACGAACGTGGTTCCAAAAATGTAGTCGCGGGCTTTAGCCCGCGTTCCCCCGTATCCCTACCGCCGCCACGCCTTCGCCTGCCGGCCCACGATGTCCAGGAGATTACCCATCGCGAGGTTGACATCCACGAGATGCAGCCCCCAGTTCGCCAGACCCTGGCCGCCGCCACCAAGGTCGCCGTTGATGTCGTCGGTGCGGGGGTCGGACGGATCGCCGTGCACGGTCACCTCGAGATAGGTTGCGTGCGCATTGGACGTGCACTGTGCGGTCAGCAGTCCGGGAACGCTCACAAACGGCGTCTCGATTGGCCGTTCGGGAACGACCCACGGTTTTGGCGGCGTCGCCCCGACGATCATGCTGCCTTTCGTGGAGAGATACGCCTGCAGCTTGCCGCTGCCCCCGCCGAGCGCCGCCGGATTCGTGCACGCCGCGACCATGTTCGGATCGGGAACCTTGCCGAACAACGTGTCGGCGGGCGGCTTCACCGTCGAACGGTATGAAGCGTAGGTGATGACGCACCCCGTCTGCGATGCCGAATGACATAGCGGTACGTGCTGGAACGCGCCGCCGACGTCCTTGCCGCGCGGAACCGCCAGGGTGGTACCGAGCAGGATCGCGGAAACCATCCGCGACTGGACGGGTTTGCCGTCGATTTCCCGGCGAACGAGTTCGGCCAGAATGAACGAACCCTGCGAGTGACCGACGAGCACAAACCCGCGACCCTTGTTGTCGTGATCGAGATAGTAGTTCCACGCATCGCGCACGTCGTCGTACTGGATGCCGCTGGCCAGCGCGCCGGCGCCTCCAACGCCACCCGCGGCCAGAGCGCGGCGAAGTCCTGCCAGCGTGATCTGCCGATACAGCGGGGCATACGGACGGCACTTCGACGCGAAGCGCGCGAACTGCTGCCGGATGACGTTCAACTCCGCCGCATCCGCAGTCATGTCGCTGTTCTGCGTGGGATCGGTCGACACGGTCGGATACACATAGAAACAGTCGATCGGCGCGATCGGATCCGCGGTCCACTTCTCTTTAGTTAACTTGCCGTCGGCCTGTACAACTGTCGTCGTGAGGTCGATGTCGCAGGCGTCGTGCCCGCCCGGCCGGCAGAGCCACGATTTAGGATTGCTGTAATCGTTGGGCTGCGCTGAAGCCGTTCCGGCGAGATACAGACATGCAAGAAGCGCCGCCAGGATGCAATGTTTCAACACTGAAACCTCCATAAGCCGGGGATAGCCGCGAATTACGCGGATTACGCGAATGGGCGCATTAAAGATTCCTTGATGCGCCCATTCGCGTAATCCGCGTAATTCGCGGCTATCCCCGGTTTCGTCCAATTTCAAAATCTACTTCTCCGGCGGCGCTCCCGGTCCTGACGAGCCAAGATTCAGCTTGCGGCCGTCCGGATACGTCACATTGCGGCCGTTCGCCCGCTTGAGCGTGTGGTCGCGCGTCTGATAGCCATCGACGACGATCTCGGTTCCCACCGGGAGCGAGTCTTTCGTCACGCCGCGCCGGAGCAGTGAGTTCGGGCTTCCGCCTTCGATCATCCACACTTCCCTGCTGCCATCCGGATTCGTGACTTCCACGTGGATCCAGGTGTGGGGATTTACCCATTCGACCTTCACCACCTTGCCTTTCAGCAGGACCGGCCGGTTCGGATCGAATTCACTCCCGAAGGCGTGATGAGCGATCAATGGCATACTGGCCGCCAGCAACAGCGCGACAGCAAGAACAGCAAGATAAAGATTCATCCGCATCACTGCCTCGCCTTCTCCGCCGCTTCATCCGCCTCGCGCCGCCGGGCGCCTCGCAGGATATTTTCCAGCGCGTAATTGGATTCATGGCAGGCGTACTCGTAAATGTGCTCATCGGTTGCCGGCCAGGTGTATTCGCCGGTCCAGGGCCTCGCCCATGTCGCAGGATCTTCGATCGTAAAGCGATAAAGGAGAGCCTTCGGACCGACCCGCGTGAAGCGCTCGACGACGTGCATGTCCTCGCTCGCGCCCCGGAACCGGGTCTTGTCGGTGAAATTGGTCGTGTCCACAACCAGCGTATCGCCCTCCCAGTGACCGACGGAGTCCCCCATCCACTTGCGGACGGTCTTCGGCAAATGCTGAGAATTCATGCGAATGACGCGGGCGTCGTGGACCATCTCCGTCAGGATCATGACGTAATCCTTCGTCTGCACGATCTGATGGAGATTGTTGTAGAAGTAGTCGGGCAGTGCCGGCGGTCCCGACGTTGAACCGAATCCCAGCAGGCAGCGCTCGCCCAGCGGACGTTGCTCCGGGTTATCGTAGGAACCCGGCGGTTCGAGTCCCGGATCGTTGCTTTGCGTCGTGTCCGAGGTCGGCCGCACCAGGCGCGAGAGCGCGCGTTGCCGCGCTTCCGGCGTCATGGGAGGCACGCGGCCGTCGGGCGGATCGATGACGATTGATGTGCGCCGCTCCCCATTGACAATCGTGTATGACGAACCCGGATCGAGCCAGAACGTGTTGTAACCGCCCACACCGCCTGCAGCGCCGGTCGATCCGTCGCCGCCCTTCGGCGGCGCCGTGCGGTTGCCGCTGATGGGCCGGTCGCCCAGCTCCTTCCGCGCGGCGACCTCGTTCTCCAGCTTGCCGGCTTCCTCCGCCGTGAGAATTGCCTTTGCTCCGGCCGGCCGCTCCAGCGGCGTCAACGTGGCGAGATCGTAGGTGCCTTGAAGGTTCGGATGACCATCGGGCATGCGCGGTGGTGCCTGGGCAGCGGCCCCAGGCGGCAACAATGACACTGCCAGCATGGCAATCAACATAACAAGCCCATTCCGCATTAGCACCCCCTTGATTCGACACGACGCGGGTGAAAACATTTTGAAATTGGACGAATCCTGCATCTCAAATCCGAAATCCGAAATCTCAGATTGGACTGAGTCCAATTGGAAATTTCGGATTTCGGATTTGAGATGCAGGATTCGTCCAATTTCAAAATGTTTTGACCCGCGTTCTCCCCGATTTACCTCGGCAGCGGCTTCTTCCGCCACTGGCCGTACATCAACTCTTCCACGAACTCGACGCACTTGAAATCCATGATCTGCGCGTTCTTTTCCTGCCGGCGGTAGAGCGCCATGCTCATTTTCCAGGGCCGCGTGAAAACTTTTGGATCTTCAATGGTCGCTTCGTACTGAATCACATCAGGGCTGGTGCGCGTGTAGCGCTCGACAACGTGCAGCGCCTCGCTGTGAAAGTTTCCGGCCCGGTCGAACCAGGTCTGGTCGTTGAATCCCGTCACATCGACGACCAGAGTTTCGCCTTCCCAGTGGCCGACCGACTGTCCCATCCAGGAGTCGACTGGAGGCGGACCCGGATCCTTCAGAAAGATATTGCGTACAGCGCCCGCGTATTCGTAATTGAAGAAAATCGCGCTGGAGCTCTGAAGGATTTGAAATGGGTAGGGCATGTACGCTGCGCGCGGGACGCCGGGCAGATAGCACTTGATCTCCGGATCGGCAGTCAACCAGTTCTCCTGGTTCTCTTTCTTCCTGGCGAGCGCCTCCGGCTTGTAGGGGATCTCGCCCTCCACCACGCCGACGCCGGGAGGCACCGACCCGACAGCGCCAAGCGCGAGCACGGGCGCGGCCGGCACCGGACCGTAGGGTCCCGGCCTGAGGGCCATCGCAGGTCTCGCCGAATGCATTTCAATGTCGTAGTTGGCTTCGTTGAGTGCCTGCCAGATTCCGTTGAGATCGGGTTTGCCGTCAGGCGTTCGCGGCGCGCGATAGGCGGGTGTTTGAGCGGCGAGAGATAAGGCAAGAATCAGCAACTGCAATTTCATGAATCACCCTTTACGGCCGCTGCGCCTTGAACAGAATTTCCTTCAGCACCTGAGCTTCGCGCGGCAGTTCCTCTTTGCCTGCGGGAAACTGGTTGAAGCGCAGCACGTAGGACACGATATCGACGGTTTGCTGACGGGAGAGTGTGCCCGGACGGTTTTGAGGCATCGAGATCCGGATTCGGTCCACCAGATCGCTGAGGGTCAAGCTGTCCCAGTTCGACATGAACCCGAATCCGGTAAGGCCCGGCGTCATGTCCGCGCCCTCCAGATCCCGGCCGTGGCAATTCGAGCAGTTCTCCACGTAGGCCGCTTCACCACGCTTTGCCTGCTCCTCGTTATACACGCCGTCCCACACCGAACGCTGCGGCTGTTGCGCACGAGTGGAGTGAACCCCGCCCGCAACGGCCAGGGCGACGATTGCAATAGTAAGAATTCTTTTTGGCACGATACCTCGCGAGAGTGGAGATTCCCCTCCTAAGTTAGGAGGGGTGGCTGCGCCATCAAGAAAATGCCGCGAAGCAACCGAATTTGGCGCAGACGGGGTGGTTTCCTTTGGAACCACCCCGCCGTTCGCTAAAAGACGCGCGAACGGCACCCCTCCTAAACTTAGGAGGGGAGTTTCAAACGCATACCTATCGGACATCCGAAGGCAAACTGTACGCGATGTACTCGCCCGAGTACGCGCCACCGCTCACAGCCACCACGATGTACTGCTTGCCGTTGACGCTGTAGGTCATTGGCGAGCCGCTCTGAGGCGCGGGCATCAATACCGCGCCTACCTCTTTCCCCGTCGCCTTGTCGTAGGCGCGCAACATGGCGCCACGCGGATGCTGAGGCGTCGTTGTGACCTGCGGATCGCCAAGAATGACCAACGTCCTGGTGACCATCAATCCGACGCTCCCACCCTGGCCGGTCCTGGGAATATTCAATCCTTTCAAAGCCGGGTGATTCCGGACGGCGTCCGGTGTATCGCCATGCGGAACCTGCCACATGAGCTCACCCTTGTCGAGGTTGATTGCCGAGAGCACACCATAGGGTGGTTTGACGAGCGGCAAACCCTGGACGTTCGTGCGCACTCCTCCGCCTTCTGCCTGAGGCGCAGCCGGAGCCGGCGCTGCAGGCGCGGCCCCTGCCGCAGCACGCGGCGTCCTCGGCTGTTGCGGGAAATCGGCAGCGCTTCCGAAACCGGGTCCTTCGCTGACGCGGAATGGTTGCCCGTCCGTGCCCAACACATACTTGATGTCCGAGAATCCGGCCGGCGGCTCGATGAGTCCAATCGGCACAATCTGCGAATTTGCGGCCTGCGCATAAACCGTGTGGGTCTCCGGATCGTACGCCGCTCCCGGCCAGTTCGTTCCGCCTCCGGTTGTGCCGAGCGTCAGCGCGGCGAGGACTCCACCGCGCTTACTCAGAGCGGGTGGGTTGAACATCGGCCCCATCTTCAGGTTCTCGACATTCTGCAACGCCTGAGCGCGCAACGCGGGCGTGAAGTCGATCAAATCATCGACTGTGACCGCCTGGCGCGCATAAGCCGGGGGCTTGGTTGGAAACGGCTGCGTCGGCGAGTACCACTCACCCGGAACTTCGCCCTTGGGGACGGGACGCTCGTCGATTGGCCACACCGGCTGACCGCTCACGCGATCGAAGACGTACAGAAACGCTTCTTTGCTCGGCAACGCGACCGCCTTGATCGCTCTGCCATTCACATTGATGTCGGCAAGAATCGGTGCAGACGACAGGTCATAGTCCCAGATGGGGTGATGCACGATCTGGAAATGCCATTTTCGTTGACCCGTTTTCAGATCGACACAGACGAGGCTCTCGCCGAACAAGTTGTTTCCGGGACGATGCCCGCCATAGAAGTCCGATGTCGGCGACTCGACCGGCAGGTATACGAGCCCGAGTTCCTCATCGACAGTGATCTGTGTCCATACACCTGCGTTGCCATTCGTAGCCCATGAATTGTTCAGCCATGTGTCATTGCCAAACTCTCCCGGCCTGGGGATCGTATTAAAGCTCCAGAGTTGTTTGCCGGTCCGGACGTCGAATGCGCGGACCTGCCCTTTCGCGTTGTTGTGCGTCTTGACCGTCATGCTTTCCTTCATGGACATGCCGACGATCACCACATCCTTGACGACCGTTGGTGTGGAGTGGAGTCCCGCGTCGCCTGTCTCCAGATCGATCTGCTGGCCGCTTCCGTAGACAACGCCTACCTTGAGATCGACGATGCCGTCTTTTCCGAAGCCGGAAATCCGGTTGCCGGTCCTGGCATCCAGTGCAACGAGCCGATAGCCTGGTGTCACGTACAGGATCCGCTCGTCGCGCCCGTCGGTCCAGTACGACAGCCCGCGGCCCGATAACTGCCGGGGAGCAGCAACAGCGCGCGCCCCTTCAAACTCGGAGTGCGTCCACAAAAGCTCACCAGTCTCGGCCCGGAGTGCAACAACTGCCCGGCGTGTTCCTCCTGTCGTGTAGAGGATGCCTTTGACCATGAGGGGTGTTCCCTCCAACTTGTACTCCGGCCGCGTACCGAGGTTGTCCGTCTTGAAGCGCCAGGCAACCTCCAGGTCCTTGAAGTTCGAGGCGTTGATCTGATCCAGCGGGGAGTATTTCGTGCCCTTCAGATCGCCCGTGTAGTATGGCCATTCGCCATTCTTCGTGCTGGGTTGGTTTGCGGATTGACCCGATAGTCCGATCGTCAGGCACAGGACTCCTGCGCATAGCAGTACGACAGCGGACACGGATCGATAGATTGTTCGCGACATCGGTCACCCCCATCTTGTAACACTGTTGGTTCGGGGACAATAGCCGCCAATGACGCGAATGACACGAATGGGCGCATAAGAAATCGTTGATGCGCCCATTCGTGTCATTCGCGTCA
>QHXD01000147.1:7099-16177 GCA_003223895.1 Acidobacteriota bacterium | reverse complement strand
AAGACATTGTCGCAATTACAACCTTTCGGACTTTTGTCTCTTGACCCCCGCCCCGACCGCATATATACGAAGTTCAAAAACCGAGTCTTCTGGGCAAAACAACTTTGGGAGGAGGAATCATGCGCACGTTCACACTTCGGTTCGTTGTGGGCGTAGTGCTTCTCACAATGTTGCCGGCGATTGCGTCGGCACAGACGAGCGGCATTACGGGCACTGTCAAAGACATGTCGGGCGCGGTGTTGCCCGGCGTTACTGTTGAGGTTTCCAGTCCCGTCCTGATCGAAAAGATTCGATCCACGATCAGCGACGAATCAGGCCGTTACCAGGTCATTCAACTGAGGCCGGGCACATACGCGGTGACCTTTACGTTACCGGGATTCAATACTGTAAAGCGCGAAGGAATTGAACTCACGTCGGACTTCACCGCCCAGGTGAATGCCGATATGAGCGTGGGAGCCATCCAGGACACGGTCACCGTGACTGAAGAAGTTCCGGTTGTGGACACTCAGAACATCACCACGCGAACGGTCATGACGCGCGACATTCTGGACGTGATGCCAACCGGACGGAACATCCAGGCAGTCGGCATCATGATTCCTGGAACCACCATCCGGGCCGGCGGCGGAGGCGCGATATCGCGCGACGTCGGCGGTTCGGGCGGCTTGCAGCAGTCGCCGTTGGTCTACAAAGGATCGGATGATGCAGTACAGACCGTCGAAGGGCTGCGGCTCAATAATCTCTGCGGCAACGGCGCGTTCAGCGGCGTCTACTGGAACGACGGCAGCTTCCAGGAGATCAGCTACGTGACGGGCGCAGACTCCGCCGAAATGGGACAGGGCGGCGTCCGGATCGCGATGGTCCCCAAGGACGGCAGCAACTCGTTCCACGGAACAGTATTCGGAAGCTTCACACGCGGCCCGTGGCAAACGGGAAATTTGCGAAGCAACCTGCGCGGCGACCTCACTTACAACCCGGCCAACACTCTTACGAATGTCAGCGTGATCAAGAGAATCTGGGATTTCAACCCCGGCTTCGGCGGCCCGATCATTAAAGACAAGCTATGGTTCTACGCAACGTTCCGGCATTGGGGTGTCAGCAAGACCGTTTCCGACAGCTACTTCAACAAATTCGGTCCGACTTCGACCAGCTATGAGGCGGATTTGAGCCGGCCCGGCATTGACGACGGTCACATCGTCAGCCGCGCAGGCCGCCTGTCCTGGCAGATCGGCCACAAGGACAAACTCACCGTCTATCACGACGATCAGAACAAGTACCGCAATCACTGGGGCATTGGCGGCGCCGCCACACAGTCTGTAACGCCGGAAGCCTCGGCCATCCAGGTGACGCCGACCAGCTTTGTTCATGTCAGCAAGTGGACCCGCACGCAGAACAGCAAGTTGCTCTTCGAGGCGGGTTTCTCGATGTATGACCAGGAGTACACGGAGCTCTACCAGCCGGACGTGGTTGGAAGCGACAACAAGGTTTTCGATCCGGTGTTGATCGCCAAGTCGAAGATCTATTCGATAACCGAACAAACAAATGGCAAGGTGACCGGAGCCTGGAACAACCCGGCGGATCACTTTTCCGCTCTGCGCACGTACTCCGGAGCGTCTTCATACGTCGCAGGGGGCCACGTTCTCCGGTTCGGCGGCACCTTGAGCGAAGGCTCGCGCCGGACTGTCGAATACTACACCGGCGACCTGACCATGACGTTCAACCAGGGCCTGCCGCAGTCCGTTACGCTGCGTACACCGCGTGATCAAAAGGAAGGGATCAAGGCGGACGTCGGCCTGTTCGCTCAGGATAAATGGACCATCAAGCGCGCCACGCTCACTCTCGGCCTGCGTTACGACTGGTTCCGCGGCGAGGTGCTCGACGAAGATCTGCCGGCGGGACGATGGAATCCTGCGACCCACTTCAGCGGCTTCCCCGTGCAAAACTGGAAGGACCTTTCGCCGCGGTTGGGAATTGCCTACGATCTGTTCGGCAATGGAAAGACCGCTCTCAAGGCGAGCTGGGCGCGCTACGTCAACGGCGAAGCGGCAACTACCGCCTCGAACGCCAATCCTCAGACAACGATTGGTCGCACGGACACGCGCACGTGGCGCGATCTCAACAACGACTTCACGATTTTCAATCCCGACGGCTCGGTGCAGTTGAATGAGCTGGGACCCACCACCAGTGCGAACTTCGGCAAGGTCGTCGCGTCGACTACAACGAACGATCCTTCCATACTTTCCGGCTGGGGCCATCGACCGTTTAACTGGGAGAATCAGGTAAGCGTGCAGCACCAGCTTGCCAATGGAGTCTCCGTGAACGCGGCCTGGTACCGGCGCTCGTACAAGAACCAGACGGTCATCGATAATCAGTTGGCATCGAGTTCGAATTACGACGGGCCGTTCTGCATCACCGCTCCCTCCAATCCCAACCTGCCGGGCGGCGGCGGTTATCAGCTGTGCGGGTTGTACGACATCAAACCCACAGCTCAGGGACAAGTGCAGAACATCCGCAAGCTGGCGAGCGCGTTCGGCGGTATTTCGGACGTGTACACAGGATATGACGTTACTTTGCTGGCGCGATTCAGCGGAGGCACATTTATTCAGGGAGGCATCAACGGACAACGACGAATCCTGGATACATGCAGTGCGCCGATTGCCGCCGCTGTTCCCGGCATCACAGGAAACGCCACTCCGGGTGCGATTGGAGTCGTCAACGCGCAGGTGGACAGCCCCGAATCCTATTTCTGCAAGCAGAAGTATCCCTTCCGTCCCGATGTGAAGATCGCCGCCTCGCGGCCATTGCCCTGGGACGTGTCCTTCAGCGACACATACCAGTTCAGCCAGGGCCCGCTTATTCTCGGAACCTGGGACGCGCCGAATTCGGTGATCGCGCCAGCTCTGGGCCGCAACCTGGCGGCAGGCGCGACGGCGACCAAGAGGATCAACCTGATCGAGCCGGGCAAGCAATACGGTGAGAAGCTGAACCAGCTCGATCTTCGGCTGTCCAAGCGGTTCAGGTTGGAGAACACCCGTTTCCGCGTGGACGCCGACCTGTACAATGTGTTCAACAGCAACTGGCCGTTCACGGTGAACAACACGTTCTCGATGGCTGCCAGCAGCCAGTGGCTCCGGCCTACCAACGTGCTCCAGGGCCGTTTGTTCAAGCTGGGCGCCCAGTTTGATTTTTAGGAGAGCGTAGCCGCGAATTACGCCAATGACGCGAATGTTGGTGTAATTGGCGTAATTCGCGGCTGATTCCCATGTCCGTTTTCTTCATCTTTCTGTTGGTCTTCGCCCAGCATCATCCGTCCTCCATTCAAAACGAGTTGCTGGAGCGTCCGCTGCCGCTGCGAATGGGCATCGGCACGGCGCACGATACGGTTTCGACATCGTCTCCTCAGGCGCAGGCGTTCTACGACCAGGGACTTGCCTGCCTGCATTCTTACGTATGGATTGAAGCGGCGCGGTCCTTCAATCAGGCACTCAAGCTCGATCCCAAACTCGCACTGGCCCACGTCGGTTTGAGCTATGCCTACACGGAGCTGAATGCGCCGGCCGCCGCACGCTCCGCGCTCGACCGGGCGGTAGCCCTGTATGAGCACGACGAACATGACCATCAGCACATCGCGGTCCGGAAAGCGCAAATGGCAGCGGAGGACGATCCGCGCAATACGGACCGGCTCGCTTCGTATCGCAAAGCGCTGGACGACGCGCTGGCCCGCTTTCCAATGGATGAAGAACTGTGGCTGCAGCGCGGTGTTGCCGAGTCCTCCGATCCGTCCGATCGGGGACAAGGCAGCACCGCCGCATCAGCGCGTTATTACGAACGCGCGCTGGCACTCGGTCCAACCCATTTCGCTGCGCACCATTTTCTGGCGCATGTTTTCGAGAATTCCGGGAGGATCGATGAGGCGTCCAGGCACGCGTCGGCATACGCGGCGATGGCCCCCTCGATTCCGCATGCCCGCCACATGAACGGGCACGAGCTCCGGCGTCTGGGGCGCATCGATCAGGCCGTTGCGGAGTTCGAGGCAGCTGACCGGCTCGAGACGGAGTATTTGAAGAACGAAAAGATTCCCGTCGAGCACGAGTGGCATTACCAGCACAACCTCGATTTGCTGGGTACGTCCTATCAGTATCTCGGACAGATGGCGAAGGCCGAGCGGCTTCTGAAGGCGTCGTTCGAGATTCCTTCAGCTCTCGCAGTGCAGGAATTCAACAAGCGCGAGTGGCCCGTTTTCCTGCTGGCGCGTGGCCGTACGCAGGAAGCGCTCGAAGCGGCCAAAGTGATGATCGGGCACTCTTCTTCACTGATCCGCGCCACAGGACACATTCAGGCCGGGCACGCGATGCTGGCATCGCGTCGTTTCCGGGAGGCGGCCGAGGAAGCGAACGCGGCCCTGCGGGAATTGAAGAGCGCCGCGGATGGCGCTGCGCTTGTAGCGCCCTCCTTCGAAGCGTTGCAAGGCGAATTTTTTCTCCGCACCGGACAGCGCGAGAAGGGCCGCATGATGCTCGACGAGGTGATTCGAAAACTCCGATCGGCGCCGGGGCCGGACCAATGGGCGCAGGCGCTGTTTGCGCTCGAGGCCATTGCGCGGGCTGCGCGCGAGGCGGGCGACTGGGATTATGCCGCGCGCGTCGCCAAACAGATGCTGGAGCACGACCCCGCCTATGCGGGCAGCCACTACGCCGTCGCGCTCGCCGCCGAGCACGCGGGAGAGAGCCGCGCGGCCCGGGAGGAGTTCGCGCTCGCGGAGAAGGGTTGGAACAAGGCCGATCCGGAACTGGCGGAACTTCGGCAAGTTCGAAGCCGACAAAAACAAGAATGAACACGGGCTAAAGCCCGCGACTACATTGGGGACAAACATGGTTCCCAAAGTGTAGTCGCGGGCTTTAGCCCGCGTTCAGGATTTGCATAAAAAGGAGGCCTGCGATGAAGCATCTTTTAGTGACGATCCTGTGCGCCGTAACTCTCAGTTACGCTCAAACCGCCGACATGACAGGCAAGTGGGTCTTCCAGGTCGAGACCACAGCCGGAGGAGGAACGCCGACGTTCACTTTCAAGCAGGAAGGCGATAAGCTGACTGGCCATTATTCGGGACAACTCGGCGAGGCCGACCTCGCCGGCACCGTCAAAGGCCGGCAGATGGACTTCAAGTTTGTTACAGAAGTTCAGGGTTTTCGCGTCGAGGCAATCTACAGCGGAAGGATCGAGGGTACGGATTCCGTGAAAGGAACCGTCGTCCTCGCGGGTCTCGGCGAAGGAACGTTTACAGGTAAGCGGCAATAAAAGGAGGGATCATGAAAAAGTACGTATGCAGTCGATGCATCGCATTGCTGGTTGCGTTTTCAGCCCTCGCAGCAACCCAGTCGCCCAAGGGGGCCACCTACATTACCGAAGAGCAGGTGAAGGCGATCAATGCCAGCCCCGGAGTCGATCGTCAGATCGTGAGCGTGGACATCGGCAAGTTGAACGAGGCAGTCGGTATCATCCATCGTGGGCCGACGGGAGCGCCGGCCGCCGCTGCCGCGGGCCGAGGCGCTGCTGCTGCCCCGGCCGCGGCAGCCCAGCCATGCGGTGAACAGGCCACCACGCCGCCGGCGGGCGGTACGCCTGGAGGCATTTCACACGATCATCAAACCGAGACGTACGTCATCATTTCCGGTGGCGGGACGCTCGTCACCGGCGGCCATATCGTCAATGGACGCAAGTCGGCGCCTGACAGCGACGTGACGAAGGTGCTCAACGGTCCTTCGTGCAGCGGCATCATCGCGGGCAACGACGTGGTCAAGCGCATGGTGAAGGCCGGAGACATCGTCATCATCCCGGCGACGGTGCCCCACGGCTGGACCGATATCACCGATCACGTCGATTATCTAAGCGTGCGCCCGGACCCCGACCGCGTGCTGCCGGCGGGATATGTAAACCCCATCATCAAGAAGTAAGGATGAGCGGCTGCGAATGCAAGCCCGACAGGGCGCAGCCATCAAATGAATGTAAGATATTGTCGCGACGACAACCTGTATTTATTGCTTGATCATCGGCCCGGACGCATATATACCAGCCTTATAAGACTGAGGGGTCGAAGACAAGTTTGGAGGAGCCGGTAATGGCAAATGCAAAGTTCCAGGCTGTAGCGTTGGGCGCCCTGGCGCTTGTTGTCATCTTGGTGCTTCCGCTGCAGATGAGTGCTCAAAAGGCGGCGGACACAAATGTCACGTTCACAAAAGACGTGGCGCCCATTTTGCAGGAGAAGTGCCAGGCATGCCATCGGGCGGATTCGATGGCTCCGATGTCACTCGTGACGTATGAGGAGTCGCGCCCGTGGGCGAAGGCCATCCGCGAACGCGTGATCACGCGGCAGATGCCCCCCTGGCATATCGACAAAACAGTCGGAATCCAGCAATTCAAGAATGACCGATCGCTCACCGATGCGCAGATCGCAACGATCGTCAAATGGGTCGATGCAGGCGCCCCGAAGGGTGATCCGAAAGATATGCCGCCTCCAAAGGTGTGGCCGGACGAGTCGAAGTGGGGCTTTGCCGATCAGTTCGGGCCACCGGATTTGATCATCAAATCCCCGGATTGGTCGGTGCCGGCTGTGGCGCTGGACGCCTGGTATAAGCCGGTCGTTCCCACAGGTCTCACGGAACCGCGGTGGGTGCGGGCAATCGAGATCCATCCCGCCACCGTGAAAGGCCGCAAGGTCACGCATCACGCTCTGGCAAGGCTTCAACAAGAGGATCCTTCCCTCACTCGTGCCTCCATCGACACCGCCGATGATGCCGGAGGGGGCGTCGGAGGCTTGTTCATGGAGTGGGCCGTCGGAAAACAGGGCGAGATCATGCGCCCGAACAGCGGGAAACTGATGCTGCCCGGATCCAAGATCATTTTTGAGATGCACTACCACGCCATCGGCGAACCGATCACGGATCACGTCGAGCTGGGAATCTATTTTTACCCGAAGGGCCAGGAGCCGAAGTATCGGCAGACACTGGCCGCTCTTCAGAGTGTCGCGGGCGGATCTCGAAACATCGATATTGCACCCGAGTCCACATTCGTGAGTCAGAACTTCATCCCGCTGAGACAGGCGGGCCGCGTCGAGAACTTCCAGCCGCATATGCACCTGCGCGGAAAGGCTATGTCGATGGAGGCGATTCTGCCGAATGGCCAGACAATGATGCTCAGCAACGTGGACCGCTTCAACTTCAACTGGCACGTCAATTACGTCTATGCGGACGATGCAGCCCCGCTCTTACCAAAGGGCACGATCCTGAAGATTACGTCCTGGTATGACAACACCGCGGCAAACCCCAACAACCCGGACCCGAACCAGTGGGTGGGATTCGGCGACCGCACTGTCGATGAGATGGGGCATGCGTGGATCAACATCACGTACATGAGCGACGAGGACTATCAGACCGAAGTCGCGAAGAAAAAGGCGGCGTCACAGGAATAATGAAAAGCGGAAACAAAGGAAGCCAGAAGCCAGAAGCCAGAAGCCAGAATAGAAAAGGGCGAGGTCTTGCCATTCTGGCTTCTGGCTTCTGGCTTCTGGCTTCCCTGATGCTTGCTGCCGCGCAGTTACCTCTCGCACCGGTGCACGATTCCGGACAAAGCGTAACCGGCGCCTTTGAGGGCTGGTATCAGAATCCCGACGGGACCTACAGCCTGCTTGTCGGCTACTTCAATCGAAACCAGAAAGAAACGCTCGACATTCCCGTCGGACCGAACAATCGAATCGAGCCGGGCGGGCCCGATCAGGGTCAACCCACGTATTTCCTGTCTCGCCGCCAGTGGGGTGTTTTCACAATCATCGTTCCGAAGGATTTCGGCGACAAGAGACTGACGTGGGCCATCACCGCCAATGGACAAACCACGTCCGTTCCGATGCACCTGAATCCTCTCTGGGTCGTCGAGCCTCTCAAGGACTCAGGCATAGGAAATACACCTCCGATTGTGAGGTTCGAGCCGGGCGGCGCCCCCTATCAAGGTCCTCCGCGCGGCTTCGCGGCTTCACTGAAAGCAAAGGTCGCCGAGCCCCTCCCCCTGACCGTATGGCTTACTGATGATGGAAAACAACCGCCGGAAGCCCGCCCGCGTCAGGGACCACCGGCAAATATCGTTTGGAGCAAATTCCGGGGTCCGGGTCCTGTGATGTTCGAGAATCCGAGGCCGATCGTCGATCCCAATGACGGAAAGGCGTCCACCACGGCCACGTTCAGCGTACCGGGAGAGTACATCCTGCGCGGGCAATCCAACGACGCAAGCGGCGACGGCGGCGGCGGGTTCCAGTGCTGCTGGACGAACGTTCATTTAAAGGTGTCGGTCGGTCAGCCGGGCGCCAATCAATAGCGAGTTTTGTTCCCTTCCTCAATCTCAAATCACTGATGTCCACTGCCCAATGTCCAATGAAATTGAGGATTGAAAAATGAGAAATCAGAACGCGGGCTAAAGCCCGCGACTACATTTGGGAACCGACATTTCTCGTTTTTCAATTCTCAATTTCATTAGTCATTAGTAATTTTTCAATCCTTAATTTCATTGGACATTGGGCAGTGGCCATCAGTGATTTGGAATTGAGGAAGCCGTTGTTACCGTCAGCCGAATCCGTCCCGGCTGCGCAGAGTACGCCGTCGCCGACAGCACCGTTCCTCTGCGAAGAAGCACCGGCTCCTTAAAGACGTACGGTGTCGGCCAATCCAGCGGGATATCCTTCGCGAAGAGCAAGATTTCCGTCCCTCCATCCGGCTTCCTCGCAGACACTTCAACCGACTTCACCCCGGCCCCAATCTCCGGCCGCAGCGCCAGCGCGTACGCATCCGCTGCGAGCCTGCTTTCGGCACGGAGCTTTTGCGAATCACTCTTCCCTTCGAGTACGAGACTGGAAACCGTGTTTGGCGCCGGCTTATCCGCGAAGAATAACCCGAGCCTTCCCCGCTCCACGACTCGCTCTTTCGCGCCGCGATAATGAATCTCTGCCGCGACGTGGGAGCCCGCCGGCAATCGATACGCCGCACCTTCAGGAAGACTCGAAAACCCATACCAGGGCGTCCAGCTTCCAATCCACTGTCC
>QHXD01000147.1:0-7081 GCA_003223895.1 Acidobacteriota bacterium | reverse complement strand
CCCGCCGGTCGCCGGGCATGTATTCGAGGGCGCGCACGCGCCGCTCGGCAGTCAACCCCAGATCGATCACGGTGCGTTTGATGTCATTCGCCGCCTGCGCCTCGATTGTATTGGCGGGAAGCTCACGCAAGAGGCTCGGCTCGCCGAGCTGCCAATGGCCGAAGTCCGCCTGGGCCTGCACCGGCCTGGGCCGCGCAGCTCCCGAATCCTGGACATTCAGAAACACCGTCCCGGCGTTTCTGGGTCCGAGGCCCTCCACCCACGAGACCATAAATTGTGTTTCGCGCAATGTAAGATTGTTTTCGTTTGCAAACTGGCCATAACCCGGAACCGCAGCCCATGGCGGCATGTGGCGCGCGATGACTTCGGCTCGGACCTTCCGCCCCTGAAGCCATGTTTGCTCGTAGGTCGAGAGCGGAAACGACGGGCCGTTCTCGACATGACACATCACGCAATGCTTGTTCAGGATTCGGACGATCTCGCGGTCGAACAGCACCGTCGTCGTGAGGGTTTCGTGAGCGACGGTGACGTCGGGAAGGAGAAAGGAAGCCAGAAGCGAGAAGCCAGAAGCCAGAATCGCAATGCGTCGAATCAGGCAACGTGAGGTCAGACTCCGGGATGCCGAATTTGTCGTGTTCCCATTCTGGCTTCCGGCTTCCGGCTTCTGGCTTCCTTCCCTGTTCCTCATTTCGCCTCAAACGTGAACGCAAACGTGTAGATCTTGTCGTGACGCCGGAACTGGGTCCAGGCACGGTAACGCCCGGGTTTCGGCATCAGGCCTTCGAACGTCACGTCCGGGCCGCCTCGAAGTTTTTCCAAATCGGCTCCGGGCGGGATCAGGAATACCGGGGGGCCGCCGTCGTCATCCGGCTTTGCCAGGATGTCGAGCGGGTGAGAGTGAACATAGTCCACCATGTCTTCGCTCATGATGAGCGTGTGGCCGAATGCACCGAGATACGTTTGAAGATCGGTGACCGGGCGGCCGGTATTCTTATCGGTGAGATGAAAGTTCAGATGGCCGTAGAGACCCGTCTGGAACGTTGCCGGATCATAGTCCACGGTCGCGGTGATGTCGTCGACCGTTTTCATCGGGACAGTATCAGAAATGAGATGCGCGCTGTCGGCAGCCAGGTCGCCCGCATACCCCGAAGTGACGAGCGGCCGCGCGATGAACTGGGATGCGCCGCCGGTGGGCATGAAATCGGACAGGACCTTGTAGTAGCCGGCCTTCGGGAGTGTCACGTCAATGGTCCACGTGCCGTCGGGCATCTCTTCCGGATGGATGTGCTGGAAGTACTCCATGTCCTGGCTGATGACGAAGAGGTGATACTGCCTCTCATGAACCACTTCGAACTTCCGGATCTGCTCACCGGTGCCCGGGTGCAGGATTCTAAAGCGCAGCGTGGTTTTCTGCCGGGGCTTCACGAGAGCCGGCACGGTGCGGAAGTCGAGCTGGTAATCGCGCACATCGAACGGCGCCGCGCGGACGAGGTCCATGCCGCAGCGAGGACACTTGCCGGCGATGTCCATCGTGTAGTCGCCGTGCATGGGGCAGACTGCTGCGGGAGAGAAAGAATCGCAAAGGAAGCCAGAAGCCAGAAGCCAGAATGGCAATACCTCGCCGTTTTCTATTCTGGCTTCTGGCTTCTGGCTTCTGGCTTCCTTTGAAGTCTCTCATAAGTTAGCGGTGTGGGCTCGTCGCGTTTCCTTCATATACACCCGAACCCGGGCCGGGCAACTCGCTACTCCGAGGGCCGGTGTACTTCGCGACGTGCAGGCCCGTGTCATTATCGACCCAGTAGATCAGCCCATCCTTGAAAACGGGATAGGTTCTGGCGATACCGTGCGGAAGCGGCAGCGCATATCCAACCTCCCGCGGATTCTGCGGTATGGAAATATCGATGGCGCGCAGGCCGTGTCCATACCACGTATTGAAGACAAGATTTTTGAAAACCGTCGGATTGTGATTCTGCTGGGCGACGCGCCGGCGAGGCTGGCCGTTGGGCTCGGTGATCGCCTGATCGAGACACTCATCGAGCTGATTGTCCGGAATGGCGAAAGCCCCAACCATGATGGGCGTGATCTCCGATTCAATCGACACCATTCTCGCGTAGTTGAGCGGGCAGCCACCGTTCTCATCGGTGAGCCATACGTAGGCGGGCCGGCCCCTGGTGTTTCCCTTCACCTGTGCGGGGCGGTTCGGCACGAACACCGCGCTATGAGTACCAGTAGGCAAGGCGTTCACCGGCGGATAGACATCGAAACGCGATCGGGTCAACAGGACCAGATAACGCTGGGCTTTGACCTGAGGCGACGCGCCGGCCGCCAGAAATGCCTTCAGCCCGGGATCGTTGTTGATGACCATATGCAGGCAATCATTGGCAATGGCGGCAAGTTTGGAGCCATCGATCACGCCGTCTGCCGACACAATCGTCGAGCGCGTGTTGCAGCCGGCCCTGCCGGCAGCCAAATCGGCGTCTTTGTGATGTGCAATCGCCTCGGAGTCGAGCACATAAAATCCCGCCGTCGTGCCCGCGACGTAGACGCGCTCACCGTCCGGTGTGACCGACAATGAATGCAGTTTGTTTTGCTCCCGATTCTGGAAGTTTCCCGGCTGGCCCGAGCGGTTTTTCTGATCGCTGAAATCGAGGAAGCGGCCGTCGGAGAACAGACCTGTAGCATCGGGCCTCTCGTCGAGCGGCGGACCACCTACATCCTGCAAGCTGAAGCCCGCGAGCACTCGGGGTTTGGTCAGCATCTCTCCCGTGTCTTCGTCGGTCACAGCCATAGCAACGGCGTCGGGGATTTTCAAGCCGGGATTGTTCGGGTCCGGGAGTCCCGAGGTCCAGATCGTCATGTAAACGAGCACCCGATTCGGATTCGCAGGGTCATGCCACAAGAAGAATTCGTGCGACTGGCCGCCGAAGTCGTAAGTCTCGCTCTTCGCCATCGGCAGGCACGTATTCGGATCGATGCGGAGCGTCTCCATTCTTCCGATGTTGTTGGTTCCTGCGTTCCGAATAAGGATGTAGCGGTCTTCTCCGCGGGAGGTCGTGTACACGAGCGCGCGAAGCTCGCGCTCATCGAATCCCTGGTTCCCTTCGAACATGGCAGGGATCTCGCCCACTTGAGCCGGCGGCTGCTTCTCGGGATCCGGCTGGATCTTGAAAATGTTGACCGCATGTCGCACGCCGGGGCCGTTCCCATGACCAACGAAGATGCAGTTGCCGGCGATACCCAGGCCTCGCCCGTCGCCCGCGCCGTCAAGGTCTCCGCCTTTCCAGCCTCCGGTGGCGGGGTCTTTCACCGACGGCAGCGTTAACACCCAATGCAGATTCTGGAAGTTCCGAAACAGGTGGAGTTCTTTTTCAAGCGCCGCGACGCCAACCCGGACGTCCTGCTCGGAAGCATTCGGATCCAGGTTGCCCAGGCGGTTGACGCGCACCGAAGGCATTTGTCCGATCGGAGTATCGAACGTTGCCGGCTGGCAGCCCGCGGGATCTTTCGAATAGTCGACGCATTGACCCGCCAGAGGCAGACTCATCGCCACGAGAATCAGAGCAGCAAAGGAAATCTTCCAGTTCATTTCGGGTTTGTAATCCGCATCCTTCCGGGATGTCAATTAAAACAGAGAATTAGCCGCGAATTACGCGAATTACGCAGATGGGCGCATCAAAGGTTCTTAATGCGCCCATCTGCGTAATTCGCGTAATTCGCGGCTAATTCTTTGTTTCAAGCGCGGGCGCGGTCGGATAAGATCCCGTCGGGAGGCTTCAATGAAACACTATCTGTTGACTTTGTTCATGCTGGTGGCGGCGCCGTTGGCCGCTCAGCAGAATGTGCCGGAAATTCCATTCGACTCGGTTCCTGACTTCTTCAAGCTTCCGCAGGGAATGAATTTCGGTGAGGTCCCCGGCGTGGCGGTGGATTCCAGGGGCCACGTTTATGTGTTTACGCGTTCGAACACGGCCACCGGTCCAGCCTTTGCTCCCGCGGCCGCGCAGTTGTTCGAGTTTGGTCCCAAGGGCGAGTTCCTGCGCGAAATTGGCAAGGGCCTTTATGCCTGGTCGGAAGCCCACACCGTGCGTATCGACAAGAACGACAACATCTGGGCGATCGACAAGGGCTCGGATATGGTCATTAAGTTCAACCAGGCGGGCCGCGTGATGATGGTTTTCGGACGCCGGAAGGAATCGGCCGACGAGGACACCAAACCGTGGGAGCACGTCAACCCGCCTTTGCCCGCGGTGAACGGACTCTTCCGCCAGCCGACCGATGTCGCGTGGGACTCCGAAGGGAACATCTACATCACCGACGGCTACATCAATTCCCGCGTCGCAAAATACGACAAGAACGGCGACTGGGTGAAATCGTGGGGCACTAAAGGTAACGGTCCAGGGCAGTTCAACCTTCCGCATGCGATTGTGATCGACCGCAATAACAACATCTATGTGGGTGACCGGTCGAACCGGCGAGTTCAGGTCTTTGACACCGATGGCAAGTTTCTACGGATGTTCACGATCGATGTGCCTCCGCCTCCCGGCATCCCGCCGGTGAATGGCGAGACGCCGACCGGTGCGCGTCTCGCGGCCGTCATTGGAGCGCCCAATTCGATCTGCATCACGCCCGGGACGAACCAGATGCTGTATATCGGCGAATCGACATATCCCGGGCGGCTGTTCAAGGTTTCGCTCGACGGCAAAGTGCTCGGCGTCATTGGCCGTTCGGGACGCCAACTCAAGCAGTTCTCCGGCGTCCACCAGCTGGCGTGCGCGTCGGAAACCGAGGTATACGCTGCGGAGACCTCCAACTGGCGCGTGCAAAAATTGATCCTGCGTCCCGCTGCGCAGACATCCAGCGCATCGCGTTAGAACATAAAACGCACGCCGATCTGTCCCGTGCGGCGCTCCGTGGCGCTCGTGATCTTACCGAAATCCGGCGAAAGGATGTTGAGATTCGGATCCTTGTAGTTCGCGTGGTTGAGCGCATTGAACGCTTCGGCGCGGAACTGCACACTCATCGATTCCCGGATGCGGACAGTCTTTGCAAGCGATAGGTCCACTGTCTGGCGCGCCGCGCCGTGCACTTGAGAGGGGTTCTGGGTGCCGGGCCGAATCGTCGCATTCGTTATCGGATACGTTGGAACGCGGGCGAACGCGGCTGGGTTCAGGTAGAGCAGCGTGTCGTGCCAATTCGACAAGACCGGATTGCCGCCGACGTAATCCGGACGGCTGTTGGGGATTCCCGACGACTGGAGAATGCGCAACGGCAAACCCGACCGGCTGTTAAGGACACCGGAAAGCTGCCATCCACCCAAAATCCTGGAAAGGGCGCCTCCGCCTTCCCTGAACCAGGGAAGATCGTAAACGGCCTGGCCGGTCACCCGGTGCCGGACCTCCTCGGAGAGCGGCACGCGGTCGAAATCCGGGTTATAGAAGTCCTGTGTGGACGCCCAGGTGCCCGGGGAGCCGCTGAAGTTCCCGACAAGATCGCCGCCCTGCTGGCCAAATCCCTTGCCCAGCGTGTAGTGGAAGCTGAACTCCAGATTGTTGGACAACCGCTTTCGGACGTTCCCTTCAAAGGCGTTGTAAACCAGCGTCTGGGAGCTATCGACGTAATAACCGCTGGGGAGGCCGAGCGCCGGGTTGGGCAGCGCGCCGGTCGCTCTGTCGAATGCCGCCTGAAAGAATCGTGACATGGGGAAATTACTGCCGGACGTGTGTACATAGCCCGCCGAAATCATCCATGTGGAGCCGATCGCCCGCTGCACGTCGATCATCGACTGAATGGTACGGGGATTCTTTATGCGGGTGTCGATGATCCCGTAGAGGGTTTTCTTACCGCCGGACTCCCGCAGGACGACATCACGCAGGTCCGTACCGTAGACCGGCCACTTGAGGCCTCTGGACGCTACGTCCGGCCGGTTCCAGCTGACTCGCGGCGGCATGCGCGGATCCGAGATGACGTTTTGATAAAGCGCTAACAGGTGCGGGCTGTAAAGCACGCCGACGCCGCCCCGAATCACCGTGTTGCCTTTCTTGTCCAGTGTCCAGGCAAAACCTAACCTGGGCCCAAAGTTGAGCCGGGCAGGGTCATACACACTGTCCTGGGCGCGTGGGGAGCCGAAGTCCATCTTCCGAAGGTCGCTTGGCGGGTTGAGGTTCACGATCTCCGCCCGGATAAACGTCGTAACGCAGCCCGAGGTTGAGCACCAGCCTGTTGTTGACGCGCCAGTCGTCCTGGATGAACGCACCCCACTGGTCCTGATGTATGGTGTGTGGCGGCTGGCCGTAGAGCAGCGTGACGCGGTCCGGAATATTCGCGAACAGATCGGCAAGGTTCTGGTAAGTGACGGTGCTATTCTGCGGGTTGGTCTTACCTCCCGTTTCGCGCGCCCAGCGGAAGCCCAGTTTAACGTTATGTGGGCCGATGACACGGCCGAGTTTCTGGTCCAGGTTGAACGTGTGGTTCTTCATGTCCAATACTTCGGCAGACGCGGTGGAGAACAGGCCGTTCACACTAAAAAGAGACATGCGCCGGCCAAGGGTCGTGAGCTGTGCTTCGGCCGGCTTTGTCGGATCGGACACCAGCCAGAAATCCTGGACTCGCGCCAGAGTAGTGTGGTTCCATCCAAACCGGCTCTCGGAAATCCAGGAACCGCGCGCCAGCACGTATTGTGTGGTCAGGCGATCCGAGCCATTCTGGTAACTCTGATCGTTTTTCGTGTAGAAGGAAGGAACGACCGCATATGGCCTCAACCGGCTGAAGGTTACTGATAAGTTCCCCCTGAGTACGACCACGTCACCCTTCGCGAGAATGTGATTGTCCCTGCGCGTGCGCTGCTTCGCGTCGGTGAACCTGCCGACGTCGGGATTGATAGGCTGATTGGGCAGCGGCAATTGATCGAGCGTGATCCTGGTCTCCGGGAATGGCAGTGCTGTCAGGATCCGATCACGCAGTTGTTGCGTCGGAACGGTTCCCTGGACGGTTATGCCCGTTTCCTCACGATAGCCCTCGTAGGTCATGAAGAACATCGCGCGATTCCGGACGATTGGTCCACCGAGCGATCCGCCGAACTGGT
>QHXD01000635.1 GCA_003223895.1 Acidobacteriota bacterium | reverse complement strand
TCCCCAGAAAATCGTCCCGTCCCCCCAAAAGTTTTCAGAAAACCCGTTATACGACGTCCCGGAACCCTCTGAACCGCGCCCCTATACTTGCGGCACCCCGTTTAAAACGTCTATGCCCCGTGTAGATCGTCCGCAGGCCGTAATTCGACTCAGAGATGTAAAGAATCCGCCCCGGCATTTGATGGATCTGGAGTGGCTGCGGATCGATATGGTACTGAAGCGGACCTTGGGGCAGGCACAGCCCATCAGGATCGTTCAAGCCCTCCGATGCGGCGCGCTTCTTCTGGAGTGCCGCCGCCCAGGGCTGGAACGGCAGACCATCTTTGAATCCCGCCCCCGCGTTGCCGCCCTTCACCAGCGGAGCCTGGCTGGGCGCCGTGCCGTTCGGCTCGGGACCATCGTAACGGATCCAAATGCCGGATAAGTCCGGCTTACCATCCGCGCCTCGAGGCGCAGGCGCGTTGAGATTCGGCTTGCCGTCAGGTCCTTTGGGAACTCCGGGTATTGGATGCAACGGCCACTGCGTAGACAACGACGATGACACAGTCACAATGATAGCGGTCAATACCGCCGCGGTGAACCACGGTTTCATGTCAACCTCCTGGGCAAGCTTGCGCGGATCCTATGGATTTTGGGCAATTATCGAGGTCCCGCCAGCATACGTCAAGGCTTTCACACCTTCCGGACGTCATGGGCGTCCATCCGCGAGACCATCTCACGATAAAGCCACGCTCGGGCAAACGCCCAGTTACGCTTCACGGTAGCCGGAGAAATATTCAGAGCTTCAGCGGTTTCTTCGATGGAGAGCCCTCCAAAGAATCGAAGTTCGATGATTCGGCTCTGCTGCGGATCTCTGTTTTCAAGGCGGTTTAGCGCATCGTTGAGCGCCACGACATCCATTTGCGGCAGCGAAGGTGCAGAAGCGGCAGCTTGCTCACTGAACTCGACCCGCACGACGTTGCCGCCGCGCTTCAGCCGATGGCGCGCGCGGGCGTGGTCAACCAGAACGCGCCGGATGATTTGCGCAGCCACTCCGAAGAAATGAGCACGGTTTTGCCAGCTCACACGCCTCTGATCCACCAGCCGAAGGTATGCATCGTTGACCAGGGCAGTGGCCTGAAGCGTATGGCCCGGACCTTCAGCTCGCATGTAGCGTCGAGCCACACGCCGAAGTTCGTCATAGACCACTGGGATCAGGTTATCGAGCGCGGCACTATCTCCGTTGTTCCAGGCCAGTAGGAGTTGTGTCACGTCGGCCGGTTGATTGGTTTTCACAGCGGACCCTCGTCAGTGTCGGCATTGTCTACCGATCTTCGAAGCTCAGCAAATTTTTTTTGGCACGTGAGCCGATTTCACGCGGAATGGCGCGATTTGAAATCAAGGGAGGACTGACTATGAAATCACTGGCATCCACACTCGTGTTTCTTTTCGCGATGACGCTCATCGGTCTGCCGTCCATCGCGCTAGGACAATCGCTCACAACCATCGATTTCCCCGGCGCACTGGACACGCTCGCTCTTGATATCAACGAGCGTGGCGACATCGTCGGACGGTATATCAATGCTGATAAGAAGACCCACGCCTTTCTCCTCAGCAAAGGCGTGTTTACCACGATCGACTTTCCGGGCGCGATCGTGACAACCGCCAACGGCATCAATTCACGCAGGGACATCGTGGATCGGTACGTCAATCCGGATTCCACAAGCCATGTCGCTGTCCTCAGTCGTGGTGTGTTCACGACGATCGACTTTCCTGGAGCTGCTTTTACTGGCGGTGCCCGGATCAATAACCGCGGAGAACTCGCCGGCGTCTACACGCTCGCCGATGGCAAACGTCATGGGTTTCTTTTTGATGACGGGAACTTCACGACAATTGATGTTCCAGGCGCGATAGCTACTCAAGCATTCGCCATCAATGACCGTGAGGATATCCTCGGACACTACCTGTCGCCCGATGGAAAGAGTCATGGTTTCTTGCTGCACAAGGGGGATTTCGCGTCGATCGATGTGCCGGGAGCGGTTGAGACGGGAGCAATCAACGGCATCATCGGGGTCAATCCGCGCCGGGAGATTGTCGGATACTACACTGGCGCGGACGGCCGGCATCATGCCTATCACGTTTACAGAGGGCACTACACTTCATTCGACGTTCCAGGGGCGACCGATACGTGCTTCTTTGGCATCAATGCCGAGGGCGACATCGTCGGCCAATATCAAGACAGCAGCGGGAGGCAACACGGATTTCTGCTGAAGCGCGATGAGTGAGAAGTGCGGTGCTATAATGCCTCCACTTTACCGAGAGGGGAATCGTGGCCGACGACCGGTGGGAACAGATTCAAACGTTGTACCATCGCGCCCGCGAGTTGAATTCAGGGGAGCGGGCAGCGTTTCTCGCGCAGGCTTGTGCTCAAGATGATGCGCTGCGCGTTGAAGTGGAGGCAGTATTGGCTGCGGACGAGCAAGCAGGCGGCTTTTTGGAAACGCCCGCGTTGAAAGTTTCCGGGCTCATTGGCTCGCAGCTATCCCGCGGAACTCTCCTGGGACCGTATGAAATCCTCGCTCCAATCGGCGCCGGCGGGATGGGTGAAGTCTATCGCGGCCGCGATACGAAACTGAAGCGTGACGTTGCGATCAAGGTATTACCTGAGGAATTCAGTCGCGATCGGGATCGGATAACCCGTTTCCAGCGCGAGGCCGAAGTTCTCGCGTCCCTCAATCATCCGCACATTGCCGCGATCTACGGACTGGAAGACGCCGATGGCCTTCGTGCGCTGGTGCTCGAACTCGTCGAAGGACCGACCCTGGCCGATCGTCTGGCGCGAGGGTCGTTAACAGTCGCCGAAGCCCTGGTCATTGCCGCGCAGATCGCCGCAGCGCTTGAAGCCGCCCACGAGCGCGGGATTGTTCACCGCGACCTCAAGCCTGCGAACATCAAGGTCGGTCGCGACGATGCAGTAAAGGTGCTCGACTTCGGGTTGGCGAAGGCCGTCGGGCCTGGCGCGCCAGTTTCCGATCTTTCGGAGTTGCCAACGGTCACTGCAACCGGGACGCAAGCGGGCATGATTCTGGGTACCGCTGCTTA